>NZ_JANPLS010000448.1:0-43980 GCF_031422475.1 Chamaesiphon sp. VAR_48_metabat_403 | reverse complement strand
AAATCGGCTCAATCGCCAACAAAATATTATTACTCAGCAACAAACGATCGATAATTATTTTCAGGGCATTTCCGATTTAGTATTAGATGATGATGGTTTTCTGGAAGATTGGCCGCAAGAGCGGGCTTTTGCAGTGGGACGGACGGGAGCATTATTAGGCAGTGTTAATGCTGCGGGAAAAGCGCGGGTAATTCGATTTTTATCGCGCTCTAAATTGTTGACTCCCCTGCAACGCGATCTGCGGTTGGGAAAGGTGATTTTGAATGGAAGTGGCGGTTATGATGAAGATCGGATTTATGGCGTTCGAGTCATCGATGTGGGGACGATGCTGGCGAGTGTGGATATCTCACAAACCGATCTGCGGTGGACGGATCTCAGCGATGCTAATTTAATTCGGACTAATTTACGCGGTTGTAATTTATCGAAAGCAAATTTAGCGAGAGCAATTCTTTATCAATCTCGATTAAATGGTGCCGACATTGGCGGAACTAGACTTTTTTATGGTGATGTTAACGTTGCTAGTCCCCGCATTCCCGATCGCGCTCCAGATTATATTACGGGTGAATTTAGTGGCGCGGTAGTAGAAGATGCCGATTTTACTAATGTGCGCGGCATGTCTGAGGAACAACGCCAATATTGTTGCACTTGGAGTGGTGAAGCCTCGCGTCGCACTATTCCTGGCGGTTGTCGCGATTTTCCCAATCGCTTAACATCGATCGAATTTATATCTTCAGCTCGATCGTTTGATGATGATTAATTATCTAATAAGTGGTTATTGAGAGTGGTTGTTGGGTTTTATTCTTCAACCCAACCTACAGATATGATATTAAATCAATCCAAAATCTAAAATCTAAAATCGATATGACTGTTATTTTATACTGGGGCGATGATGATTTTGCGATCGCCAAAGCGGTAAGTACCATCCAACAATCGGCACTCGATCCGGCTTGGATGAGCTTTAATTATGAAAAGATTTCGCCCGATCGCGAGGATGCTGCAATATCCGCGTTAGACTCGGCCATGACACCGCCATTCGGCATGGGTAAAAGGTTGGTTTGGCTGGCAGATACGACTTTAATGCAGCAATGTTCGGAAGGATTACTTGCCGAATTAGAACGAACTTTACCGCAAATTCCAGCAACTACAATTCTGCTGCTGACTAGTAAAAATAAACCCGATGGACGGTTAAAATCGACCAAAACAATTCAGAAATATGCCAACGTCCAGGAATTTAGTTTAATTCCCCCCTGGAAAACCGCAGAACTCAGTCAGCGAGTCCAAATTGTCGCCAAAGAATTGGGTCTAAAACTAACATCAGATGCGATCGAACTGCTCGCTGAAGCTGTCGGTAATAATACCCGTCAACTGTATCTAGAATTAGCTAAATTGCAGCTTTTAGCTGGGGAAGGCAAACAGATAGATCGAGCGATGGTAGCTAGTCTGGTAACTGCAAATACTCAAAATAGCCTGCAATTAGCTACCGCGATTCGGATCGGCGATGTCGGTACGGCTTTGCAACTAATTACCGAATTAATCGATCGCAACGAACCCGCACTCAAAATAGTTGCCACCCTCGTCGGTCAATTTCGTACCTGGTTGTGGGTGAAAATGCTTCTAGACGCAGGGGAAAAGGACGATCGAGTCATTGCTACCGCCGCCGGATTGGGGAACCCCAAACGCCTATTTTTCATCAAGCAAGAACTTCAAGCTACCACTACCGATCGACTCGCCGCCAGTCTCCCTAAATTGCTAGATCTAGAATTTAACCTCAAACGCGGTGGCGAAACGACATCTACCTTGCAAATGCACGCGATCGAATTGTGTCAGATTTTTAGGCTTTAGGCTTTAGGCTTTAGGCTTTAGGTGTTAGGTTTTGGGTTTTAGGCTCTAGGCTGGGGAATGAAGAGGGGGATTGATGTGGGAGAATTAGATGCTGTTGTGGTCGCGGCGAGATCGGAGTGTCGATCGATAGAATAAAAATAGATCGGATAATGTCGATCTCAAAAATAGTTTACCAAATTAAGAACTTAGCCTAATACCTAAAGCCTAAAACCTAAATGAAAATTCGTCGTCGTCCGCCTAGTTCGTCTGTAAATGTCGGCCCACTTGAGTATCAAATTATCGTTCCTGATAACCAACCCCAGCATATTCTCGAAGAAATTGTCTGGTATAAAGAGCGAGAAGTGCCGATGCTGCGGGAGAAAATGCCCCTCGACAACTTGAAAAAGAAAGTCGCAGTAATGGCTCCACCATTAGATTTTTTAGGAGCAATCCAGCAGGGGAAGACGAATCCGGCGGTAATTGCCGAGGTGAAAAAGGCGAGTCCGAGTAAAGGGGTAATTAGAGCAGATTTTGATGCAGTGGAGATTGCTAAATCTTACCAGCGCGGTGGGGCGAGTTGCTTATCGGTATTGACCGATCGCAAGTTTTTTCAGGGGAGTTTTGAGAATTTAGCGGCGGTGCGTCAAGCGGTGGATTTACCGTTGCTGTGTAAGGAGTTTATTATTTATCCCTACCAAATTTATTACGCGCGCGTACATGGTGCGGATGCGGTGCTGTTGATTGCGGCGATTCTAGAAGATGTCGATTTGCAATATTTTCTGAAGATCGCGCGGGGATTGGGAATGACAACTCTAATCGAGGTACATACCGAGGAAGAATTCGATCGAGTCTTAAAATTAGATGGGGTGAAGCTGATTGGCATTAATAACCGGAATCTTGCCGATTTTAGTGTAGATTTACATACTACTGCCACACTTTTAGCCCCGCGACGACAGCAAATTAGCGATCGCGGCATCTCGATCGTCAGCGAATCAGGACTACATACGGCTGAAGATATTAAAATAGTAACTGAGGCTGGAGCTAATGCGGTGCTAATTGGGGAATCATTAGTAAAGCAGGACGATCCCGGACTCGCGATCGGCGATATGTTTGTCACATAGCTACTGCTGCAATCTACCCATTCAAATATCACCGTGCAATCCGGTGTCTCAGGTGAAAGCATATTCATGGATCGAATTAAGTTACCCTCATTAGTCCACTACGAACTGATTTTACAGGTGCTCGAACGTCAAGCAACAGTCGCCGCAGATCGCGATCCGATCGTCAGGGAGCGAGTACAACAGTTAATTGTCACGCTGCGGAAGGCTTTATCTCAACACAAGTTGTTAGAAGATGTCTGCCGCCATCAAAAGATGGAAGTAGAACACGTTTGGGCACTTAATTCGGTTGTCGGTAGGAATGAGGTGACGACGAGGGATTAGGATTTTGGATTTTGGATTTCGGATTGAAAATCCATTCCTGCTCCCCGTCTCCCCGTACTCAAAAAAGATCGCTAGCAACTTGCACTAATTTAACTCTCGCTGCTTGCTGAAAATTCGGGACTGACGATCGAAATATATGGCTCGCTGAGATATTTATCGGCGGCGGTGCGTAACTGTGCTGAAGTTAGTTCTTGAATGGCTTGGTTAAACTGCAAGTCAAAATCTACATTCAATCCCAATAGCTCGTACAAACCATAAGTTTGTGCTAGCTGTCCGTTAGTTTGTTTTCCTAGCGCATATTGTCCGAGTAGTTTATCTTTTGCTGTCTGAACTTCACTCGCCGATAACGGCTCTATGCACAATCGATCGACTTCCGCACGTAAGCCGCTGACAGCAACACGAGTATTGCTGGGATTAGTGCCCATATATACGGCAAAATGCGAAGTATCCAAGCGAGTAGGATAAAATGCCGAAACATCGTAGGCGAGTCCGCGTTTTTCGCGCAGCTCGACAAATAAGCGGCTGGACATGCCATTACTCAGATAACTATCGATTAATTTGAGTGCGATGCAGTCTGGATCTTGAATCGGTGGGGCGAGATAGCCTAACATGACAATCGCCTGTTGGGTGGCTTGATACTCGAATTGATATTGAGGTTGGGTAGTAACCCCGTGAGGATCGAGAGTTGGCGGCTCGATTTCGGGGATGCTCCAATCACCGAAAACTTGAGTGACTAAATCGATCGCCTCATCGGGGGTAATTCGCCCCGCAAGGCTGATAATTAGTCGATCGGGTCGGATATGAGTCTGATGGTAGTTTACTAAGTCCTGACGGGTAATTTGGGCGATCGTCGTCTCGGTACCCAAAGTCGATCGGGCGTAAGGATGTTCGCCATATAGAACCGTCCGCAATTGGCGATAGGCATTATTAAATGGTTGCTCTGTCTGCGATCGAATTGCTTGTAGAATCTGTTTGCGTTCGAGTTCGATTTGCGCTTGGGGAAAATTGGGGCTGCGGAGAATTTCACCAGCTAATTTAAAGATATCGACTAAATCTGCTTTGACAGTCTTGAGACTCAACTTAATATAATCGGTTGTCGTATCCGCACCCAAACCCGCACCCACCGATTCGATCCGATCTGCAATTTCCAGAGCCGAAAACCGTTCTGTCCCCTTAGTAATTACAGATGTTAATAGTTGGGCTAACCCAGCTCTCGCTGGTGTTTCCCATCGACTCCCCGCTGGTATGAAAAATCGCCCAGAGACAATATCCGCACTGGGATTGGGAATTGTCAAAACTGTAATACCGTTTGCTAATTGGCTCCGGCGAACTGGGGGATTAATCATTAGGTGGATAATTCTGGGTACTAAATATAAGCTTCACGATCCAAGCTACATCATATTTGGCTCCTCAGAATCTCCTGATTTGGTTATTAGGTATTAGGTATTGGGTATTAGCAATGGGATAAAACCTAATACCTAATAGCTAAAACCTAATACCCATCCCACTAAAAACCCATAACTAGCAACTTGGATTATTAGCCAAATAGTTCGGCAATTGTTTGCTGAATTTCACAAGCAGCCACATAAGGATCGGGCGCGAGTTTAATCGGTCGTCCCACGACAATATAATCGGCTCCATTCAGAAACGCGGTTTTAACATCCACAGTTCGCTTCTGGTCGTCTGGTGCTTCGGTATTATCGACAGGTCTAATGCCCGGAGTCACCACCAAAAAATTGGCTCCTAAATCGGCACGTAACGCCTTAGCTTCCCGCCCAGATGAAATCACACCATCGCAGCCGATCGCCATCGCCCGCTTGGCTCTAGAAAGCACTAGCGCGTCAGGATCGCACTCGAATCCCAGGTCGTTTAAGTCACCGCGATCGAGACTAGTCAAAACTGTCACTGCTAAGATCTTTAAATCTTGTTTTTCCCGGACTGCGGCGCGCATAATTTCATCGTTACCATGCACGGTGACAAAACTAATCCCGCGATTGGTAAGTTGTTTAACCGCCGCGCCGACGGTTTGCGGTACATCAAAAAATTTCAGATCGACAAACACTTTTTTATCGCGTGCTAGCAACCAATCGATCGTTTCAAAGTATTGTCCGCCTAAAAATAGTTCCAGTCCTAACTTGTAGAACACGATCGCATCGTCGAGTCGCTCGACTATTTGCTGCGCTTGTTCCTTACTCTGCACGTCTAGTGCAAAGATCGGTCTTTCCTTGGGGTCGATATTTTTTTGCGAAAGATAGGCTCGATCGTCTGATGCCATTTTGGATTGTGGATTGGGAAAACCTGTCTATGATTGGAATCTGCTACCTCATCTGTCACCATTGTTTTTGGAAATGGTCTGAAATGAGACTTGCTAGCAACTTAATAACCATACTTTTCAAGTTTAGCTCTAAAAGCAGCATTACCGAGCAGCAGAATTGCAGATCTTCTCCATAGATCGATCTGGACGACAGATGTAGAGATTGACATCACACAAAATCGAGGTAGGGGCAATTCATGAATTGCCCCTACCTCGATTTTGCGTGATGTCACGATCGATAACCTGATTAGCCTCTGGCTTCAGCCGCTTTTTGTTCGTCTTGAGTTTGTGGTGGACGATAGCCATGCTCGAAGGCAAATCTAACCAACTGCGATCGATTTTCGAGATTTAACTTCGTCAGAATATTGCTCAGATGCGTCTGAACGGTGCGAGGGCTGATAAATAACCGCTGACTGATTTGTTTGTTGGTCAAACCTTGGATTACTTCCCAGAATACTCGTGCTTCGGCTGGAGTTAATGGTAAGTCTTCTCCTGGTTCTGGGTCTTTAGTTTGAACGACCGAATCCGAGGAACCGTCGCCATATTCAGCTCCAGAGTCGCTATCTTCAGGAACTTTTTGCATCAACCGCACCATTTCTGAGTGAATGCGACGCGAGCGTTCTAGTTGCGCTTCAATTTTTGCGAGCAGTTCTAACGGCTCGAATGGTTTGGTGATATAGTCATCCGCCCCAATATAATGACCTTGAATGCGGTCTTCGAGATCCTTTTTGGCAGTTAAAAAGATAAACGGTACCAACTGTCCGGGTCTGGTCGCACGGAGACGGCGACAAAATTCCAAACCATCCATTCCGGGCATCATGATATCCGATACGACCAGATCTGGCGGATCTTGAGCGAAAAGTTTTAATCCTTGAACTCCAGAGGTTACAACGCGTACGGAATAACCGCGCTTTTCGAGATAGCGCGTCAGTACGGTTTGGAGAGTTTTATCGTCGTCTACTAGTAAAATTTTTTTCACGTTTGAATCCTTTGGGTCTCAACGATTTGGCGGGTAAATAGGGGTAAGAATAGAAATTAATAAATTTAGCAATGCAGTCGATCTACTTTAGGAATAGAGAATTTATATATACGTTGCTAATTACCTACAATCTGGGGGAAAATCGCTAAGTTGCCGATAGTTACCTTTGCAAGCGCACGCTATCTGGCATCGATAGAGAGTTTCGAGCTAGCTCGAAACTCTCCAATGCAGAGCGCGCTCCGCATCGCGATCGTTTAGCTACTTTATATATTCACACATACAACTATACAACCAGGAAAGTTACTAAATATGTTCTCAGAACTTTTATAACCAACAACTGGTAGTGAATTACATCTATATCACAGGTGATAGATCGTACCCAGCTATCATAGTATTCCCTTAATTTCGCCAGATGACACAGTTGTAGATATTTGACTTTAGCGCGACCTGGCTCCGATCTGACAACTGTAGTCAATTCCAAACATGGTAACCTCGATCTTGCGATCGAAAACATTGCTGGTGAAAATAGAATATCGGATTTATCCGCAACAGATCGGTATTTCCCTCCGGAGACCTTAGTAACGATCTGAGCATCGAGAATCGAGCCGACCAAAACGGGGGCATAAATCGCCATTTTTCGATCTCTTCAACCGCCAATTAAAACAGTAAACTCGCCCACCGCGATCGAATTTACGCTAGTGGCTTCTTGAATTATATCGCCCAATCGACAAGCCGCCATCCCATTGATTAATACTGTCTGACTGCCATTTATCACCACTCCTGCACCATCGGGAACTACGACTTTGACAATCGGGCAAGCATGAGTATCTGCCGCAAAACTAGCCATTAACGAAGCCATCTGCGCGACTGTCTCGGCGACTGTTTTAACCAAATCTGCCGCAGCGACTGGTGCTGCTGGCGTACCCATAGTCGCAGTTACCTTCGCTTGTGCCTTGATGATTTTTTCCATACCTTCGGTAAACGTTTGTGCCAATTTCGCGGCTTGGGCGGCAGAAATACCCCGCCATGCGGGTCTTTTCCCAATCAGCACGTTAAAGCTACCTGGGCCGACACCTAAGGGGCTACCATGAGCGGTCATATCTCCAACACGAGCAGCGGGTTTTCCTGGCATGTTTTTGAGGGAGGGTGGGGATTGTGGGGGGTGTGGGAGGTGAAAAACTATTAAGCCTATTCCCTATTCTCTAATTCAGGCTGATTAACGCACCATTAATGGTAATCGTACCATTGGCTTTAATTTCGATATTACCGACTGCCTTGATTGAGAGATTGCCTTGAGAACTGATGGAGATCGATTTACCGAGATCGTCTAGGGTGATTTTATGCCCGCCACTGGTTTCAATATTAATGCACTTATTTCGATCGTCTAACTTTGCGGTATGACCTTTTTCTGTTTTTATTTCAATATATCCTTCGCTATCGTTTAAGTAAACTTGATGATCTTTGCTACTTTTGACGATAATACCAGCTTTGCTGGCACCACTATCTTCTTCTACGAACTGTAATATGTGATTGGTACGACTTTTAAGGGTACGCAAGCGCACTTTACCACCCTTGAGTGAGTCAGCAATCTTTTCTGATGGTGCATCTTTACCGTTCCAAACACCCCCGATGATATAGGGACGGTGGATATCGCCATGCTCGAAGCCGACTAGCACCTCATCATTTATTTCTGGAATCCAGTGACAGCCCCGCTGACTTCCGGCTCCTAATGCCACGAGTCTCGCCCAATGGCTGGCATGTTTTTCGGTGAGGGTGGGAAACATGACTTTTACTCGTCCCCAATCATGGGGATCTTTATTGTCGGTGACGATACCGACTAAAAAAGTTTGCCCTGGTTTCAGGTGGATGGGTGGAGAGAGAGTACTTAATAAATTGCCAGTCCGCAATCCGCGCACGCTAAATTCGGTTTTATAAATGCGCTGCTCGAAAACGTGACGGGTTTCGGTAATATAATACTTCCCACTAAATCGATCGCCCATCTCTTGCAAATTTACCACGGTTCTGGGTCGAATTAGTGGATTTCCTTCAGATTTGGCATCTGCATATACAAATTCTCCGCCCAATTCATTACATAGTGCCTGAGCCATATATTGGGATTGTTGGGCATTACTGACAGGTCGATCTACGACGGTAATTTTAGGTGCGGGAAAGTCAAATTTTGTAGATGCACTACTACCCTTGTTATTACCAGTTGCTGTGACTACTTGCTCGGAAGTAGCAGTGCTAGAGATCGTCTTTTTATTAACATAATCCCAACTGCGAACTTCAACAGCACTAACTTGTTCGGCACTAGTTATACGAGTGCTAAATCCGAGTAAGTCTACACCCCATTTTAATGTTAATTTTGTGTCTGTTCTGGGTTTTTGAAAATATAGTTTATCTTCTTGAATGAATAATTCATAACCGATCGCGGCTGCCCGATCGCGCAAAAATTCCATGTTGGTTTGATTTTGCTGGCAGACATATTCATGAATCACTTTGGTATCATCAAAGTTTGCATTTACAACCTTAATTTTCATTTCTTTAGCAATTTGCTTGGCAATATCACTATCAGTTTGATTGAGAAAAGACCGATTGTGACGGCCGCGATGCAGTCGATGGGATAAATCGTATCCTCGAACGATAATTGGGGCTTCAGCTTTTTCGTTAAAATGAGTTTCGATCGCGGTGATTTCGCCTTCGATCAGCCAGGCGGCTGATTGTTCGTTAAAGTGACGATCTTCAGTCGTACTAGAGACGACTCCCATTCTCAATCTCGTCCCAATTTCAAATAAATTTCGGTCTTTCTCGGGATGTCGCCACGGCGGATTTCTTTGGCTTGCTGGTAAGTAGCTATTATGGATAACGATCGAAAACATTGCTGGTAAATGTAAGCTTTCTTCGATATTCACCTGCAAGACATCTTTATATAATTCTTGCCCGATCGATTTCCAGCTCGATCCGCTGAGTAGATCTATTTTTAGTTCTGATATATAGTGATTATCTCTGGATGAATTTGGCATAAAAATTTGATAAAAATAATTTAATTAAAATAAAAAAATACTCAATCTGTTTTCCCGTGCTTATGATAATAACTTAATGTTATGGAAAGGGGTGAATCGAAAAGTATCTTAGGATTGCCCGATCCTGTTTGCCCCACAATAGCAGAACAGCCAAAAAATTGAAATTATGGATTTTTCATAGGTGATGTGCCTGTGGTGCGACTTTTGCCTGTAGATTCAGATTTTCTGGGACCTGGTAGATTATTTTTTTCGACTTCTTGGAGGGCAATATCGACGATCGCTCTTACCGGGGTGCCATTAGCTAGAAACATTGTCAATTTATAAGTCAAGCTAGTAATTACACAATAAAAGTAAGTTTCCCCCCATTTGAAAAGATATACTGGTGGGCGAGAATCTGTTTTTTTATTCATAGCTTCTACACCTGCTTTAATGACATTTACATATTTTGTCATTACAGATTCTCTAGATTCATAAGTATCGAAAAGTAGTTGTTTGAGGGTGAATTTATAAGGTTCTACACCAGAAAAATTAATTTTTGGTAATAATGATGAATCACCTTTACTTCCTTTTGCTGTTTCCCACTTTACATTACGAGTAAAACTAATGTCCTCTGGATTAAACATTAATTCGATATTTTTACCTTCTCCATCTACTGCTTCTAATATTGCTTTGACTAATGTAGACATACAATTCGGTTTTATTTAATAAATGGTAGTTACCAAGCTAGGTTTCCAGAATAGATACCTTGACGCTCTCGTTCGATTTCTAACCGCTGTCTGAGGCGACAATAAATTTCGCGTGCTAAGGTTTCTAATTCGGCTGAATCGCTATTTTTCGATCCTCCTTCATCTGGAACTGCTGCTTCGATAGTTTGGGTAATTGGCTCGATTTTAGGAGCTAGATCGGGTAAGGGAACTTCACCACCGTTAGCAAAACCTAGAATTGGGGATGAGTATTTGGGCGAAAGATCGGGTTGGGATGATGATATGCTCGATCGATCGTTATTGAGATTTTGTGCTCCATCAGATGAAAAGCTAAATGGCTCTGCTCCGTAACTTCCACCATTCATTAGTTCTTCGATACTGTTCCATTCATCGGGAGGATCGAATCTCGAAAAATCCGATCGATTGGCAGATTGTGGTTTCCGAAAAATTAGCGATGGCGATATATAATTGGGTACGAATCGATCTAAATTGGTTTGACTGGTTTCAGTATTATCTAATGGCGATCGATTTAAAAATGAAATTTGATGTCGATCGAGATCTGGTTGTAAAGAGCGCGAAATTAGCGATTCATGGATTGAAGCTGTTGGTTTAGTAAGCGGGGTTGTTGGAGCGGTTAGAAGGTTTTGTGTTGATAATTCTGGTGCGAGCGATCGGGCAATTGTTTCGGCTTTGCCACCACTATTTAGATGTGTTAATAAATTGAGATTTTCCTGTGCATCTTTAGCATTAATTACAAACTCGCCAGGGGTGAGCATAGCGGCGACTGTATCTGATGAGGCGATCGATTCTTCTTTAGCTTTATCTGCTGCTTTTACATAGCCACCTGTTGCATAACCCCGAACTGGAACTAGCTGTTCGATTTCGGGTTGAGGCTCGATATTTAAGGCTGGTTTGATTAGATTATTATTTGGTAATATCGGTTCATCTAAATCTAATTGTCGATCGATATTTAGCTCGATCGCATTAACACTTGTATCTCGATCGATCTGAATATTATCTGGTAATGTTTCTAGCTCTTGATTTGCTGCTAAATTAGTAAAATCGGTAACTTCATTACTAACGGCTGGAGAAATTATGTCTGCTGATGCGGTAGGATCGATCGATACTGGCATAGCTGCTCGATCGATATCGATATTGTCGGGTAGTAGTAGTGTTTCTACGGGTAAGATTGAGGGTGCATTTAATTGTTGAGAATCTTGACTAGGTTCGGGAGAAGTTGTGAGAGCAATTTCTAGATTGCTAGTGGCGATAAGATTTTGCGTTACAGGCGAAATTGGTGTGGAAATATCTGTGAATACCGTTTCTGAAAGTTCGGGAATAATCGTTTGCTCTATGCCAGTTAGATCGCGATCTATAGAGATATTTTCTACATCTAGATCGGAAGATTGAATCGGACTAATTGGCAGATTATTTGGAAGTAATTGAGCTGCAAATTCAGAAGTAGTAGTTACCGAATCTGGTTCGTTGGCGATCGTCGAGTTTGGCTCTGATGGTAAAATTTGGGTATAAATATTCGGTAAAATATCTGGCGGAATCGCGTCTGGGTTTGTTTGAATAGTGAGATTATCGATTTCTGGCTCGTCATTGTCATCAGGTGTTAATTCGGTGGCTGCTTCGAGTGATGGGGATAAGAAAGTGGGAAAACTATCTGAAATAAATAGCGTCGTAAATTCGGGAGTAGTTGCAGTTTCGCGCTCTATCTCATTTAGCGGGATCGAATTTGACTCTACTGATGGAGGTGGTGTGGAAGTGGCGGAGAAAATATCTGGAAGTACCGTGTCTGACGCTGCTGGAATATTTGCATTGTCATTGACTGTTATGGGGGATGGTAGTGTGGGAGTGGGGAGACTTTCGGAGCTGACTGGAGCGATAGCTTCAGTTGTAATCTTGGTGGCGATTTCTGGCTCGTTAGAGCGCAACGAGGTTGGCTCTACTTGAGCAAGCGTGGAAGTGGCGGGAAAAATATCTGTAACTATCGCTGGCGATTCCAGCACGGTTGTCTTATCGATTCCTGGCTCGGTGTTGGTTACTGTCGCGTCTGTGTCAACGGGAACTGGCAATAAGGTGGTGGAATAAGTATCTAGTAATAATTGTGGCGAGGATGCTGGCGCAATTGTCTTGTCTATTCCTGACTCATTGGCTGCTGTCTCGGCGATATCGTTAGCGGGGGGTGGCGATAAGGGATCTGGGAATAGGAGTGGAGATGCAGAAATAGTGGTAGTAATTTCTGGCTCGGTAGTTGGGAATGCTGTAAATGCTGGCTGGATTGATGGTAGTGGGGTGGCTGCGGAAACCGCTGGAGCGTCAACATCGGGTAACCGCACCGGATCTAATAAGCGCGAATCTGGATCTATTGAAGCAATAACTTCAGGATTTGTTTCGATATTTGGGGTAGATTTCTGTACCCGATCTATTTGTGGCGGTGTTGGTAAAGTTGGGGAAAGATTATCTGGCAGTAATCTATTTTCAGGTATGAGATCGAGCGCATCTGCTATTTCTAGGTTGTCAGATGGTGGCGATGTTTGTGCGCGATTCTCCAGAGGAGCGGGCTTTCCGCGAACGACAAATGATTCTATACTAACTAGTGGATCGATCGGATCGTTAGAACTATCGATAAAAGTTGTAACGATATCTGGTATAGATTCCGAACTAGTCGGCTCGATCGAATCATTAGCTGCTAAAATATTTACCACCGGAGAATCGGGGATAATTGCTGGCTGAATCCGTTGGCGGAAAGCCCGCTCCTTGAGAGAATCGATAGTTTCCGGTAATATTTCTGAAGGTTTTGCCTTAGCTGGTAACTTACTAGTTTTAGATTTAGCTTTGGTTGGTACTTTTTCAGGTTTAGATTTAGCTGGAGATTTCGATTTAGAGCGAGATGCTTTTGGCGATATTGGTACATCAGATGTCGATCGATCTGCGATTGCTAATTCATCATATCCAGCATCACTGTATGACTCATTTGTCAATATTTTTGCAAAGAAATTTGGTTCGCCGTTATCTGAATTGCTAAAATTGTTTGATTGCCGTTCATCTGTTAATAATGTTTCGCTATCGACTCGATTCGAGCCAGATTCAGGTCGATCGATTCCTTCATTAAAACTCTCGATATCTAACGACGAATCGTGCGGATAATCGAGCGGATTCCAAGTATCCCAGCCGATATGAGATCGATCGATTCGTGTCGATAAAAATTTCGATGTCCGCACCAACGGCGCATTTAAAGCTAGTGGCGCACTTCGCATCAACCCAAGCGTGGGTAAGCCAGACATTCGATTTAACGACAGTCTCGAAGATATAGCCAGCGATTCCTGTCGTCCCAATCTATGTGAATTAATTCCCAACGTCGGTGCAAAACTTAGCATAGCTCGGAGTTAATAAATAGCAAATTATTGAGAATAGAAAAAACCAGTTTTTTTGTCTCTAGGATCGACAGTATTTCCACCACCTTTAGATTTACCCATACTCAAGCCCTCATAAGCAAGTGTTAATTCTTCGATCGCCACAGCATTCCCATCTGCTTGTAAAGCTGGAGTTTTCCACCCGACGGGAATCGCCCCAATTAACGTCCAGCTCATCATCGTCTCTCCCGCTCGATCGAACACCAAAATATTGACATTCCGACGAGATACTGGCTTAGTTTCATCAAATAATTCATTCAACCAGTCCCAGAACTCCTGACGATTTGTCAAACCCCGCTTGAGCGTAACATCGGTAAATTCAGTTTGACCTAAATAAATCCGTTGTTGATTATTTACCCCACCTTCACGGATGACATTTTTCTTAACTTGTAGCCCCAATCCACCACATTCAGTAAAAGATGCCGCAATTTCCGAACCAATTTCAACATAAAATCGATTGGTCGTAACAAAGTGTAATTGATTATATGTGATTGGATTTTCGTCGTCCTTCTTCGTCATTACTACCACCTAGAGCGACTAGAATTAGCCAACCGTTCGCGTTGGCGATCGAGATCTGCTTGCAATAATTGATATACTCGATCGGTAAGTTGACCTAGTAACAGTTCATCTTGACGATACTTTCCCGCAATACTCGCAGCACGATCGCTAGTAGAGTCACTGGCACGCCCAGCATACCCAGCGGTACTACTCAGATCGCCGATCGGTGCGAGCGAATTCTGACTGTGTTCGTTCATGGTGGGGAATGTCGAGAATTTTACAGCCTGAGTATATTTAAGGCTATAGCTATTTCACCATAATCAAAATTAGCCAAACGTCGAACTTTTAGACTTTCTGCGAAAGTTAGGGAATAGGGGAAATTAATGAATTGTCCCTACCAGATTGTAGTTGGGCAAAATCCCCTCCTCGGAGGGGTGCCCGTTCGCGAAGCGTCTCGAAGAGAAGGGCGGGGTGGGTAGATCTCCGCAGCAACTCTAATCAAACCGATCGAAATCCCCATCCGAGTAGATCCTCGACCTTTAGTGAATACATTTATCCGATCGAGCCTGATAAAATATGAGCTAGCTTTCAATAGATTCGAGCATTCGCATGAGGATCGCCAATACATGGCAGATGAGTTTGACGGGCAGGATCGGGAATATCTAGGTACTGGCTTGGCTTTTCCCTTGCAATCGAGCTTGCAGGGCGGATTGAAGTTGAGTTCGGATGCCCAAAAAGTTAAAGAATCAATTTGGATTATTCTCCGCACGAGCTTGGGCGAACGGGTATACCGTCCCAATTTTGGTTCGCGATTGTCGGAACTAGTCTTTGAACCTCTCAATAGTGCGACTCTGATTCAAATTCGGCTGTACGTTTTGGAAGCTTTAGAAGTGTGGGAACCCCGGATCGAGATCGATCGAGTTGAAACCGAAGCAGATCCGATCCGGGGACTGGTGAATATCATCGTCCACTACTATCTCAAAGATTATCCTGACACGCATAGTTTTGTTTATCCTTTCTACTTGCTTTCGGGGGCGCAATAACTGTGGAGTTTGACTTTTTACCCAAATTACCGTCTTCTAATTTAGACGATCGCAATTTCGATGACTTGGTAGAAGAGTGCATCTTGCGGATTCCGAGATATTGTCAGGAATGGACGGATTATAATCTCAGCGATCCGGGAATTACCTTAATTGAGTTATTTGCCTGGTTGACCGATCGGATGTTAGTGCGGTTCAATCAAGTACCGCGTAAAAATTACGTCGCTTTTCTCGAATTATTGGGCATCCGCTTACAACCCCCCACGCCCGCCCAAACGAACTTAACTTTTTATCTCACTACCGATCTCCCCGAAACTTATACCGTCCCGGCGGGGGTAGAAGTTACCAGTTTGCGGACGGAAAACACCCCCGCAATTACATTTAGTACAGATGCGCCCTTAGTTATTGGTAAGCCTTATCTCCAGCATTTTTTAACCTCGCCGACGCTCGAAGATACTCCCCAAGTATTACAAGAACGGGGAACGAATATCTGGACTCGCCAGCCGAATGGCATGGGTGGGGGCGATTTATCGATTTTTGCCGAACAGCCAGAACCGGGGAATTGCTTTTATTTAGTGCTAAATTCCGCCGATACCTTAGATGGAAATGTGCTGGCAGTAACGTTCCAAGGCGGTGCGGCGACACCCACGGGCATCAATCCCGATCGCCCTCCGCGCAATTGGGAAGCCTGGGATGGGGCAGCCTGGAAATCGGTGCTGTTGAAAGAAGCCGATGATGCAACTAAAGGCTTTAGTTTTTACGAGATCGCCCAACAAGGTGGAAATCCGACGCAAGGGGCAGATGTCATCCTCCATTTACCAGAAGAATTTCCCGTCACCTCATTTACCAGTTATCGGGGACGATGGCTGCGCTGTAGCTTCGTCCCCTCCAGACTAGATCGATCCGGCTATACCCGTCCGCCCAGAATCACCGGGATCGCCGTCAGATCGATCGGCGGGATGGTACGCTCCAGCCACAGTACCCTCAGCGAAGAAGAGCGATTGGGCATCAGCGATGGCAGTGCGGGACAGATTTTTCAAGTCCAAAGTACGCCAATTTTAGAACGGCGGGAAAACGAGTATATCCTGGTAACACCCATCGGGGGATTGCCCCAAAGATGGCACGAAGTCACCGATTTTGCCGATTCCAGCCCCGAAGATCTCCACTATACGATCGACTCCCTAACGGGTACGATCCAATTTGGGCCATTAATTCGCGAACCCAACCAACTCAAACGGCAAACCCAGATTCGATCGAAAATTCAACAACCGCAACCCGAAGATACCCGCGTCCAAATTGCCCAACTAGATCGACAATTATTAGAGCATCAATACGGTGCAGTGCCCCCACGCGGAGCCGAAATTAGAATTACCGCCTATCGCACGGGCGGCGGGCGCGAAGGCAACGTGCAAGGACATACACTCCAATTTTTGAAATCGGCAGTGCCCTACATCGCTAGTGTCGATAACTTCCAATCCGCCACCAGCGGCTCCGATGGCGAATCCCTAGAACAAGCCGTCTTGAGAGTCCCCCAAATGCTCCGCACGCGCGATCGAGCCGTCACTGCCGAAGATTTTGAAGTTTTAGCCAGAATGGGCGGTGCGGGCAGCGTCGCCCGCGTCAAGTGCCTCCCCATGACCGCCAGCTCTCAAGCCGGAACGGTAAATTTACTGATCGTCCCCCAAGCCAATCCCGATGGCATCATTCAAGGCGTTGGCATCGCCCCCGAACAATTCGACCTCACCCCCGGTTTGCGCCAAAAAATTCTCGACTACCTCGACGAACGGCGGTTATTAGGCGTGCAAGTTCATTTACAACAGCCCGAATATGTCGGCGTTTCCGTCCAAACCGAAATCGCCCTCGAACCCGCCTATCAAAACCCGTTTGCCGAAGCAGAAATCATCAACAGATTAAAAATTGCCTTATATCAATTTTTAAACCCCTTGACAGGTGGTTTAGACGGCAACGGATGGGCTTTTGGACGACCATTATATACCTCAGATATCGTCGCCTTAATGCAACAGATGATAGGCGTGCGTTATCTCGGAGCCGTCCTGTTATTCCCGATTCGCAAACAAGGCGACACCTGGAGACGACAACCAGCACCAGAACCTGCGATCGATCCCGGTCTTAACGGCGCGATCTGCTCCTGGGGCGACGATCGGCTACGCTCTAATCATGTGATTAATGTTATCGCGCGATGAGGGAGTAAGAAGTAAGAAGTAAGGAGTAAGAAGTAATAAGTAAGAATTGGGAAAATCCCCTCCCTGGAAGCTACCGTGTATACACATCTCTGGCGAGAAGCGAAATTGGTGGGAATCCCCCTAAATCCCCCTTGAAAAGGGGGACTTTAAAGCCCCCTTTTCAAGGGGGTTGGGGGATTTAGATCTCGAAACGAAGTCAAATTCGACTTGTGTATACACCGTAGCCCTGTAGGGGTGCCCGTAGGGCTACTCGCCTTTGTCACCCGCCCAGTGGGGTGGGTAGATCTTCGCTAAAACCTATCCCCTAATCCCTATCCCCTATCCCCTATCCCCTAATACCTAACTTATGGTTCAAAGTCGCACCCAAGCACCAGTCAGCATTCAACTAACCCCGATGCAAATTCCGGAGGCGGTACCGCGTTCTGCGGGTTGGACGTTGATGAATGCAGGCGGAATGGATGTCGCCGAGCGACCTGGGTTGCTACTCCATCCCGATACCCCCAGCGAGATAATCGTCCAGATTCAAAACCTCGAACGGCGGACTTTACAGGTAAATTTAGACTTGAGCATTGCCGGAAATTTCCCTGCTGAATGGTACTCTATTCATACAGAGGGGACAGAAATCGCGCCGGGAGCGCAGATGGATGCAGCGATTTATTTCAACATTCCCGCCACATATTTTGAAGGACGAGATGCGATCGTCCCTGGTGCTACCGAAAAATTAGATCTCGATTTTATCAGTTCGTTGGCAATTAAGATCGATCTAGATACCGATCGATCTCAAACATATTACGAGGAATTTAGTTTACATATTCGCCCTTATAGTGCTTACATGGACTTTTTGCCCGTGTTGTACCGTGAAGTCGATTTTATCGGTCGGTTTATGAAAATCTTCGAGCAAGCTTTTCAACCGATTATCGATAGTTTCGAGGTGATGTGGGCGAATCTCGATCCCTTAACCGCCCCAGAATTAATTCTCCCTTTTCTCTCCCACTGGGTAGGCTGGGATCTCGATCCGATTTTAGATCGCAACCAACAACGACGACTAATGCGGCGCGCGATCGAAATATATACTTGGCGCGGTACCAGGCGAGGATTGCGGCTTTATTTACATCTATATACGGGCTTACCATTAGATGACAATATCCCCGATGAAACTGCCAAACATATTAGCATTACCGAACCGATCGGCGAGAGTTTTGTCATCGGCGAAGCCAGAATTGGCGAAGCAATTTTAGGTGGCGGTAGAGCCTTTCATTTTGCCGTAACGTTACGCCCCGATCGATCTCAACAAATCGACGAACGCCTCATTAGGAAAATTATCGAACAAGAAAAACCCGCTTTTTGTAGCTACGAACTATCGATCGTAAATAGGGAATAGTAGATAGTGAATAGTGAATAGGGTAAAGAAAATAATAATTACTCCCCGTCTCCCCATCTCCTCGTCTCCCCGTCCCCCCTCTCCCACACCTCCCAAATATGTCCCACCCCTTCCCCACGCCACCGATTCAGCCGTTTGAACGCTTACAAGCAACAGACGGACTCCTAGTAAATGCCGAACGCTGGCGCAAAGCGCATGACTACCATCGACGGCGACAAAATGCCCATTATCAATCATTAAATCAACCGGGAATCGTGTGTGGATTGGGAGTCCAAGTTATCCCCGCACCCAAACAAGTAGAAGCAAAATATCGAGATAAACGCTGGTTAAAAATTCAGCCAGGAATTGCGATCGATCTTAGTGGTAATGTCATTGTCGTTCCCCAACCGATCGAATTTCGGATTGCAACTACCGTAACAGGTGCAGAACCAGTTTTACTTTATCTCACCGTTAGTTATCTCGATCCCGACGAATTGCGCCAAAAGCAACAAGTGGAAATGGTGCAAGAAACATTTCGGATCGACGAAAAAAGTACCACTCCAAACAGCGCAGAAATAGAAATCTGCCGCATATTATTGCAGCCAGGAGAAGTAGTTATCAGCCAAGCCTCTGAGGTATTTTTTCCTGGTTATAACAATCTCGATTTACGGTATCGCCGCCAAACTCAAACTCGCCCTCAAGCACTCGCGCGGATGGCACAAGTCAATCATAGCGATGGCGATTGCGCGCGAAATTTTTTCAACCTTGCTTATCTATCCCAAGCAGTAGAATCACTCAGTTCTAATCTACGCGGTACCGATGAAGTCGGTCAAATTACTCTATCAGAAAACCTCTCAGAATATGATTTACTCTACCTCACTGGCACTCAAGCTTTATCGCTCAATAGTCAAGAAGTAGCCTCCCTCAAAGCTTATTTAGATGCTGGTGGCGTGCTACTCGCCGATGCTCCAGTAGATGCTCAAAAGCTGATCGATAGCATCCAATCTCTAGCAACACTAGTCGGCTCGCCGTTAAAACCGTTAGAAGAATTACGCCGCGATCATCCCCTCCGCATCCGACCATTTTTATTCGCAGCTTTACCCGTAATTGGCAAACAACCAATTCGATTATTAAGTGGTGGTGGCATTGTCTTAATTATCGGCGATATTGCCTCCGCCTGGGGGATCGATCGCGAACTCGCTTTACCGCGCATGACGATTCGCAGCGCGCATGAATTAGGAATTAATATTCTTAACTATGGCGTTAAAAGAAGACAATTAATCGGTCTACAGCAAGAAGATAACTTGGGGCGTTGGTAAATAAAGCTTAACTTAAAAATGGGCTAGGCAAATTTCGAGGTTTTAAACTTAATAAAGCAAAATTTTTAGACACATTCACCAATACATCTGGTGACTAGATTTGTTGCTATAACAAAAAATGAACATGAGAGCGTCAAATATGTTTTCAGCAGATGTCAGGATTAACTAACTTGATTTATGGGCCGTTCTATCGAATTGAGATAAGTAGTCGTTGCTGTCGGGCGGATTATGCTAGTATATCAAATCTACTCAACCTAAAACGCAATTTTACGTTTTTGAGTTTTAGGTTTTGAGCGTATCGCCTTCCTCTTTCAGAGCAAGGATTTCAGGCAAATTGGATCGATTGCATCAGAGCGAGATTATGGCGATCGCACTCAAGCTACTACCCTAAAATGACTAGAAAATGGACTTTTCAGGATGACGCTAAAGGTTGCCAACTAACTAAACTAGATCGTACCTTGAATTACCCGCTCTCCCTGTGGTTTAAGCGGAGCATCCGGTCGATCGATCGTCACGAAGACACCTTTTGCTTTGACACCTGGAGGTGGATTTTGCTTGGCATTTAGCTTGACAAAGACATTTCCGTTAGCATCCGTTGTAAATTCACCACAGGGGAGTATTTGACCGTTGTTTAACTCCAACCACATCCGATAAACTCGATCGACGGGTAATGGCGGCAAGTTTTGGGCAGAAACAATTACTTTTTGCCATTTACCTGGCGTGAATAAAATATTTCCAACTGCTTTATTTTCTCGATTACTGAGTGCAACTAAACGGCTTTTGGGTTGTTGAATGACAGTGGCTAAATCTTGCCGATCGACCTGTTGCGCGAGTTGTAGTTCTTGTCGCAGTCGGAAATTATCAAATAACAATAATCCACCAATTAACAACCCAATCCCTGCAAAAACTTTACGCCACGGTAATTTTTTCGTGGTTTCAGGACTAGGATTAGGAACGGCTACCGGAGTAGAATTTAGCGTCAAGTCGGGATTCGATTCCGCTGCAAAAGCATCTAGCAGTTTGGCTTTTAAGGGTGGCGGGGGAAGAACTTGGGGTAAGTCTTGGGGTAACAGATTGAAGGCAATTTGGAGAGCCTCAACCTCAGCTTGAAGAGCGGGATTAGCAGTTAAAGCAGATTCAAACTCCAGGCTTTCGGATGTGCTTAGATCGCCTAACACATAGCCAGCCGCTAATATTTGTTCATCTTCTGAAATTAAACTAGGCATAGCTTCCTCCTCTAACCGATCTGCGATCGCAACAGTTGACGTAGTTTTATTAATCCCTGCCGCATGTGAGTTTTAACGGTACCCAGCGGCAAATTTAAAGTTTGCGCGATTGCCGATTGACTGAGATTTTGATAATAACTGAGTGCTAGTATCTGACGTTGTTGTTCGCTCAACAGGGATAAGGATTGACGAACTAGATTTTGTTCTTCTGCGGAAGTTACTGAGTCTAGTAGGGTAGGTCGATCCGTTTCGGAGCCTGAGATGTGTTGCAATTTGACGATCGATTTTTGTTCGCTAGCGCGACTGCGTAATTTATCGCTCGCTCGCGATCTGGTAATTAAGCATAGATAGCTACTTAATTTAGCACGAGTGGGATCGAATTTTTCCTGTTTCCAAAAACTCAGAAATACATCTTGGGTTAAATCTTCAGCTTCATCAACTCGATCGAGCAACTTTAAGGCTAAAGTATATACCAATCCACTATAGCGATCGTATAAAAGACTTAGAGCATTTTGGTTGCCTTGGCGTAAGCTAAAAATTAAGTCAGCATCGCTTGTGTCAGAATGAATTCGGCTCATTCGATTTGTCCTGACTATGTGATAAACTCACTAGATTATATCTGTGCGATCGTTCGTAATTATCTAGTAACATCAGATTCTTTACAATTAATGACGATCGGTAATAAAAAAGATTGTTAATTTAATATTTGACTAATTAATATATCTTCCAATCTGGAGTTCAGGGTAGTTATTTCCTGTTATTAAAATGACAGGAAATAACTACTGCAAAATCTGCTATTGCGTTAATAGCTAATCGATGTATTTTCATATTAGTCGATGGTTATGCGGATTGATATCTATAGTACGGAGATCGGCGACGATCGGATTTAAAAAATATTTTTCTACTAAGACACATCCCCGAATTCTTTGAGAATTCGGGGATGTAGTGCAACTCTAAAAAGTTCGGGTTTTAAGCATTCTGAATATAATTACTATTGCAAGATATGTCTAAAGTTATTCATCGACATGCATCACTAGGTGCAGTCAATAGTTTGTCACCCGCTCTGTTGTATAGTCTGCCATCTTGTCCGAAGCCCAGGAGATACTGTTGTTTCTCGCCAGTACTACCAGCAAATTCGATCGCAGCTAGCGATTGATTGGACTCGATAATTTTCCATGTACCCGTGATACTATTTCCACCGCTACCGCTGGCACTGGCTCCAGGGACATTAGCTGTGAATGAACCTTGCGATCCATAGGCAAATTGTCCATTGGTACAGAAATGAAATTCCTTCTTGCTACTGATACCACCGCCGCCATTGCCAGAAGAATAGCGTTCAAATTGGACAATTTTGCGCCCGCCAAGATACTTGAGCCACAACCCATCGGTTTGCTGAGTCGCATTCGCTGACTGGATATCGATCGAGATTCTACCAGTAGGTGAAATTGAGGGTGCAACTAATTGGAGCAGGAAAGTTACCGTTAATCCGATGGTTAATTGATGTAGCTTCATATCAAGAGATTTTCGTGCATGTGGATATTAATAGTACGGAGGTGGATCGCGATCGGATTTAAAAATTATTTTCCTCCTGTAAGCTGTAAGTTTCTTGTCTCAGATTCCATCAAGATAGAACCATCAGATTTGAGAGCCTTGATTTGCCAATTTAAAGCTTTTCCGCTCGTTTTTTGCAGCCAAGGTGGGGCGGTATAACTGGTAGTAGTACCAGAAAGTAATGCCGAGAAAATTACCCGATCCGATTGCTTGACTTCCAATTTATAACCGCTCGTCCCATCGATACCTTGCCAACTAAACCGTAATTGTTGCCCGGTGGGAATTTGCGTATTGGAATTGGGTTGGATGAGCGCAATTCTACTTGACTTGGGAACGATCGTGTGGCGAAATATCGGTAGGGGAAATCCTGCGACACCGCCCGTCGGTACGATGCTGATATTATTGAAAGAAGTTCCCGCCGAATTATCGGTTGCTTCGATCCTCAGCAGTACTTGATGCAAACCAGTTGAGCCTGTGGGTAAAGTGGCTGGATCTGGCCCAGGCAAGAACACCTTACCATTCGGTTGTAAAAATAGATCGAATCGTTCTAGTTGCTTGTAACGTCGCTGTAAGCCCCGTTCCTCTAGGGGTAATGTTGCCTCCGTTAACAAGTCTCGCTGGGTTGGTGCCGCGTCTCCAGGTAAAATTACTTCCCATCGACCTTTGAGTCTGCCCGTACCGTTGTAAGTGATATTAGCCCCAAATCTGGGCAAAGTCTCGCCGCTGCCAACTGGGGATGGTGTCCTACCATCGGCGAGTTGATATTTAACGCTGGTAATACTAAAGGGGACTCCCGCACCAGAACTAGTGAGCCGACAGGTGACTGTCACGTATTCGTCGATACCGCCCGTCGTGCTGACAAGTCTCCGCACGTAGAAGAAATCAGATTGATTGCCGCGCAGTGCATCCTGATAAGCTTTGCGGGTAATCGATGCCGGGATGCTCATGATGTCAGTATAGTTGGTATTTCCCAGACCGCTGACTCGACTGCGATCGTAACGACGCGGCAATCTTCCAAAGACAGTACCAGGAACGCAAGAGCCGTTGGCATTAACAGCACCACACCACAGAGCCTCAGCCGGAATTTGGTTATTTAAATTTAAAAAAGTCAAAAAGACAGTCGTGGTGGCAAAAGTTGCCACATTGACACCTGTAGGGCTGACAGTAGCTGCCTGAATGGGTGGAGTGAGGAGGGGAACGATCGCAACCGACAGACCCCATCCCATCAATTTTTGGATATTTTTATGCATCATCTATTAAACCCCTCTGCAAATAATTTCAGTCTCGGCATCATTCGATCGATCGTTAGTTTAAAAGCTCAAACTCAATCCAGCACTAATCGTATCGATCGTGGCATTGGTATTAACATTATTTTGACTGTTAAGATTGAGCGTCGATTGTTTACCATAACGAATAAAGGTAGTACCAGGCATCTCTCGTCCGAGAGAGTTAAGTTTGAAACTCCAACTCAGCAAAAACTCCAAAGACTCGCCCCGGTTAAAAGCCTGACCGATCGAATCGGAGTCATCACTACGATTATAATTAAAAGCAAAGACTGTGCCCGGTTTAAATTCCCAACTTACGCCTACGGTCGGACTATTGGTAAATCGGGTAATTTGTTGCTCTAAATTATTAGCATTAACAAAGTTATAACCTAGATTGAAGCGGAGTTGAGGGGTAGCTTGCCAACTAGTTGAAAATTGGTGGGTAAGGTTGCGGGTATCGGCATTTTCTTGCCCGACTTGCCGATTATCTTGTAGCGCACTAATATATTTATAATTGACATTGACACTGCCGATCGACCAATCCAATCCGACTTGCTGGGTAGTGTTCGCTTGGTCGGGAATTTGCGCGGGATTATTGAAACCCCCACCCGCAGCAGAGGCGATCGATCCTACTTGATTGGTTTGTTGAATGCCATAAGTAACCGTCGGCAATAGTGAGTTAGAATTTTGTAAAAATGTTTGGAGCGGGATGGTGAGGTTAATATTAGTATTGCGATTATCGGTTCTGAGTAAATTGGGTAAGCTGGCAATATTATTATTAGATAAACTTTGCTGGAATTGGGCTGTTGCGCCAGCAATATTCAGATTGAGTGCGTATTGAGTTTGTAATAGATCGGCTTGAATATTTGTTCCTAATGTGCCAAATAAGGGATCGACACGCTCGGTTCTAAAATTAATGCCAGCCGATAAAGTGCGGTCGCGATCGAGTTTGAGATCTTTAATCAGATCGTAACTAGCCTCAGCGTACCAAGCACTTTTACTGGCAACTTCTAGCGGTACGACAGCTAAACCATCATTCAATTCCGGATCGTTGTCGGCGTTGGTAGTAAATGTACTGTTTGCAAAGCCAGCATCGGTTTTCAATCTACCCGTATCGTCATTTCCTGTAATTCTGACTCCTACCCCTTCACTTTTTTCAGCATCGACAACTTCACCGACATTAAAATTAGAAACTGGAGCGCGATTACCATTCATCCAGGTAGTTTCTAATCGCACGCCACCATTCTGATTTCGCGCCAATTGCAAGCCTAAAATTACCCCTTCTAAGGTATTCTCATTGCGCGCCAAGCCAAAAATATTGTCAAAGCCAACTATTGCCGTCGAACTCACCCGCGCCAGCGATAGATCGCTAAAATCATTTAATTTAACTTTGGCAGATAATCCCCGCGAACATAAATTATTTACTAACAAGGGATGATTGCCAAAACATAAATTCCCGATTGCAAATTGATTAGTACCATCATTTAGCTCGATCGCATATTCACTCAAATCGACTTGCGATGCCGCCGCTTGCAGTTCGCCAAATCTTAACGCTTCGGGCTGAAAAGTAGTACCGACAATTGTAAATTTGGTCTTGAGGTTAATGTTGTTAATTTGATTTTCGGTAGTCAATCCCCCGTTAAAATCGATATTAAAAAATGTCGGACGCTGCGAGCTACCTGCATCGGGGCTGCGATTTTCTAATATTTGAGATTTGACATTAACTGCTAATTTAGGCGTAAAAATATTTACTTTTGCTGGCGGTGTTGCGTCTGCTGGTGGCGTGGTTCCTGCTGGTGGCGTAGTGGTAGTAGTTGCGGGAGGTGTCGCGTCTGCGGCTGGTGTGGTAGTGGGAGCAGTTGCTGGAGGTGTTGCGTCTGCTGGCGGCGATGATTCGGTGTTAGTGCCACCCCTGGTAGCCGTCTGTGCTGGAGCCGATCCTGGCTCGACTTTAATTTTGAAGGTGGCGAGAGGTTTCCACCGATTGGGAGATTTTTGATAAACAGTTAAAGTTTGAGTACCGACATTTAAGGGAATTAAACTCGATCGATATACTAATTCATTCCCTTCGATCTCAACTTGGGAGGTGATATCGGTACTTCCCAGTAAAACAGCAATTTGTCCGCTGGGATTGGCTGGTAACTTGGGCACTTTTACTCGTAGAACTTCGCCCACTTTGAGATCGATTTTCTGTGCGGTAGTCTCAATCTGGCTAGATGGGGGACTCGTAGTCGAATCTTGTGCTAAAGCAGGCATACTACTCAAACAAAACAGCCACGAAAAACACAGAAAATATTTACAGTAATGGTTCATGCTTATTCCTGAAATACTGTTTAACAAAAATTTAAAATGGTCGCAATCTCAGTAGTATGAATATTACTAATAATTTATGTCCAGCGACGGTTTACTACGATCGAGTTTAGCGCAACTCAAGTTTATTCGATATATCTAAGCTAATAAATTTACGATCGCAATCTCATTAATTATAAAGCAGTTAACTACGACATACTAAGGGGCACTTGGGAGAATAATTACATCAAATGTTATTTCTGTATAGTCTTGTTTTGTCATGCTAACATGGTCAATTAAAACCCTTTCACTAGTGACAATTTTAGGATATTTACCAGGAGTACTATTTGTGAATCCAGTGCCAATTGCTCTTGTAAGTTGTTCCGCTTCTCTTGTAATTTCCTCCGTAGCTTTCTGTTTCGTTCTTGGATCTCCCACAGAATTGATGATATCCCCCTGACTTATACCAAGGACAGGATTATCCTTTCTACATAGATCTCGACCCACACGGAGATCGAGTCTAAACCTCCGATCGGGACAGACATTTTCGATCTTAACTTTTAATACTTTCTGACATCCCATAGATCCAGCCGTAAAGCCTAATGGACAAGATCGATCGGCATGACTGGGTAAAGCAGTTCCGCTGAGGATCGTAAAGACTGTAGCGACAGCCAAAGATATTCTGCGTGAGTTCATGATTTTCTGCTGAGATAACGTTGAGCTATTAACTGTCGGTATTACTAGCTGAGATCGATCGAGATAGTTGCACCCAATAGCTGTTTTGTGCTGTGAAAATCGGTATGAATATCGATGTCAATTGTCGATCGGATTTAAAATTATTTAAGGCGATGACTTGCACTTAGCTCTCGAAGATATTTTAGTCAAGTGATTTGCCCTCAAAATCTCATGCGGCTGAGAAATATATCGGGCAAATTTAACTCTTGCCAACTAGTTGACTACTGTTTCTTAACTGCGAAAGTAAATAAGTCAAACGTTACGCGAGTATGATCGTCAATGTCTCCAGCATCATCAACTAAAATTTCTTGACTAACAAAGACAGCTTCTCGCTCGGCTGCCGCAATCTGCGGTAATGCTGCTTCCGGCTGCCGTCTTCGTGCTAATACAGGAAGTTGTATTTGAGTACCGCGTGCAAATGCTTGCTCCAATTTTTCTTCGGCTTTTCTTTTTGCCTCCGGATCTGGACGGGAAGGGACAAAATCGCGGTTTAAATTCAAACCTGTCAGTGGACCACCAGTAACGATAGTGGCATTTGCCTTACTACACACATCGCGACCATTTGTATTAACGTCGCTCGGATTGTTGTTGGAGGGGTCTTTAGCTCGGAGATTTAACTTTGGAAACTGCGAATTGGTACAGATATTATCGATCAAAACGCGGACTCTTCGCTTACAGAGAAATGCTTTATCGACAACTTCACCACGAAAACCTGCGGGACAGACGAACCCTTTGCTGGGTGATGGTGCGGCGTGGCTGGGTAGTACATTACTGCTGACGATTGTTGCGACTGTGGCGAGAGCCAGTGATAACTTACGTGAATTCATGATTTTCTCCTGAGTTGTGATATAAAGTTTAAGTTGTTAGCAAACAGCGTTGTCATTAGCAGCGTTCGCATAGCGTCGGCTCTGCCGAATCGATGCAGTTGCAGTCTTCGAGCGGTTATTTTTTGCTGTTGGTATTAGTACGGAGGTCGAGGTCGATCGGATTTAAAATTGTTTAAGTCGATCGATCTCCAAACTGTGAACTTTCATTCACACTTAACGAACTCGGTTAACCTGCATGTGTAAAGTTGCACCTTCGCCTTGACCAGACCGATACCGAACAGTTTTTTCGCGACCCTCAAAAGCTGCCAAGTTGAGGGTGAAGCCATCCATTCTGAACACGGGGTCATCAGCACTAGCAGTATCGACATCGCTCAAAGTCGCATTAACGGTAATGGAAGGTTTGTTAACGTAAATAGTTGTCAAATTTACGTCTTGATTTGCTTCTCTGGAGAGTGGACGGCTTCTGTAGATTTCATATTTATCGTTGCCATCAACTTTAAGTTTGCCGTATACCTCTAAGACATTATCAAGAACACCATCATTGGCTTGGTCGATGGTGTACCAAAAAACAACTTTATATCTTTGAGCTTGGGCGTTGGCAGATGGAGTCAGAGGTGTACTGACGATCGATAAGGCACTAAAAACGGCGGCACCAGAAGCCGTTAACAAGCCAGTCATTGCTAGTGCGAAGAGTTTATTAGACATATTATTTACCTCGAAGTAAGAGAAGATAGTCGATCGTGTCCGAAATTTAAAGTGTTAGCAAACAGCATTGTCATTAGCAGGGATCGATGCAGTTGCAGTCGTCGAGCAGTTATTTTGTGCTGTTGGTATTAGTACGGAAGTCGAGCGCGATCGGATTTAAAATAATTTAAGTCGATCGTTCCGAACAGCATTTCTATTAGCAGCGTTCGCGTAGCGTCGGCTTTTCCGAATCGATGCAGTTGCAGTCGTCGAGCGGTTGTTTTGTGCTGTTGGTATTAGTATGGATCTAGAGATCGATCGGACGAAAATCCGATCGATAAGAACAACCACACCTGACTGAGATTTCCCAGCAGAAAGTTTTTATCTTTCCAGTAGCATTTTGCTATAATATTCCATTTGTAAAAATCTTTTAGTGAGATAAATATATCCACAATCCCTAATTTCTGTCGAACATATTCTTGTGGATCGAACATATTCTTGCGATTCGATCCAAGAATACTACAGAGCTAAATTCCTACAACTGCAAGCGATGGCAGTGAATTTATTGTTATGTAAATAATTGTGCAACTACACAGTTACCTATACATTTCATAATGTATTGTCTATGGTAAACAAACAAAGCAAAACTTCCTCGATCGAGCTTGAAGTTCGAGATAGCATGTCAGATGAAAAATCAGTAAACATCGATTTGTCTCAAGCTGGTGCTACAGAATCGTTTGCGCCGCCACCACTGCTCTCCAGCTATGAGTTTGGGTGGCAGCATATGAATTTGGCGCGATACCGATGCCCGCCAGGAGAAACGCCCGAATTTTCCAGTCCAGTGATGGGAATAATGATGGGAGTGTATAACCCGACTGACAAATCCAGATTAGTTGCAGAAGGAAAAGTTTATCGCTTTCCAATTTGCGATCGTCGCACAAAATACGTGCAGCTATTTCCCGCTCATTGGTCGTCAAAATCGACCTGGGAGAGCGAAGTAGAAATGACTCACTTTTACTTGCGTCCAGAATTTTTGAGTCAGATCGCCCACGAGTCGGTGAATCCCGATCGCGTAGAAGTCGGTCTAGACTTCATCTACCCCAGAGTCGATCCATTAATTTGGCAAATTGGTTTATCGCTAACTAATGTATTGCAAACAGCTCCGCAGAATAGTGCTTTTTATGCTGATGCAATGGCGACAGCTTTGGCGGCTCATCTGTTGCAATTTTATACAACTCGCCAGCATTCATTACGAGAATATGCAGATGGATTGCCACCAGCCAAGCTCAAACGAGCGATCGAATATATCAACGAACATTTGGGTGAAGATTTGTCGTTGACGGCAATTGCGGCACAAGTAGATATGAGTCATTACTATTTCTGTCGATTATTCAAACAATCGGTAGGGATGACCCCGCATCAGTACCTGATTCAGCAACGGGTAGAACGATCGAAACTATTACTCAGACAGCCAGAATATAAGATCGTCGATATTGCAGCGGATTGTGGCTTCGCCAACCCCAGCCATTTTGCTAAATGTTTCCGTAAATATACCGGAATTTCACCCCAGCAATTTCGATCGATGTAGAGGTATGAAGATCGGGGGAATTAGCCCGATCGATCGCTAACCGTATTGCCAACAGATCCCCATTACTTGGAGCTTTTAACGATCGAAAACGATCTATATAATTCGATTTTTAATTATTGTAAAAACAACTCTTTTAAAGCCAAACAACCATGCTATTTTAAGCCTAAGCTCTGGAAATCAGGATCGACGATCGATGTCCTCACAAAAAATACTAAATATAGATCTCTTTGATGCAGAAGAAGTTTTGCCAATTGTCAATCCAGCAACTATTTCTAGTCATGGCTCCGGTTGGAAAAATATCCAGCTAGCCCGCTATCAACTGCCACCGGGAGAACTCCCAGAAGGGTTTGCACTGCAACATACGATCGTCCTAACCTCCAATCATCAATCTCATAACTCAAAAGTCTTCGCGGAAAGTCGGACTTATCCACAACCCTTTTGCAACCATCAAACTAAACATGTAGTGATTTTCCCAGCTTACTTACCACTGAGTATTATCTGGGATTGCCCACTGGAAACCACCCATTATTATTTAGACCCTCTATTTGTGAGCCAGATTGCCCACGAATCAGTGAATCCTGACAAAGTAGAAATAAACATCACCAAATCGATCGTCAACGATCCATTATTATGGCAGATCGGTTCATCGCTCACTGCTGTATTACAGCACGCCAGTCAAAATAGTTCCTTTTATGCTGATGCTATGGCTACGGCAATGTCGGCTCATCTCGTGCAATTCTATGCAACCCGTCACCATACTTTACGGGATTATCAAGATGGTCTACCACCATTCCGACTCAAACGAGCGATCGAATATATGAATGCCCATTTGGGTGAAGACTTATCACTATCAATAATCGCAGCAGAAGTGGGAATGAGTCAGTACTATTTTTGCCGATTGTTTAAGAAATCGATGGGCATAGCTCCCCATAAGTATATTATCCAGCAAAGGGTCGAACGAGCCAAGCTGCTACTCAAAAACCCAGAACTTAGAATTATTGATATTACCGCAGAATGTGGTTTTGCCAACCCCAGTCATTTTGCCAAATGTTTCCATAAATATACCGGAATTTCACCCCAGCAATTTCGATCGATGTAGCGGTATGAATATCGGGGAAATTAGCACGATCGATCGAAATTCTAGACAGGCTTCCAGCGATCGATCGGTTCCCATTTCCCATCACCCAGTTACAAACCACCTAATACATCATCTAACCTGTTTTTAAATGCAGTCAGACTAGGCATATCTATAATCTGGTTAAGATCGATTTCACCAGCATCAATTTTGTCATTGAGCAGCATTCTCGATCCAGACTCACCTAGATACTCTTCTAGCTGCTGCTTGAGTGAATTAGGCGAATCATCATTACCAGATTCATCTTCGATTTTGCCACAATTTTGATACTTATTTCGTAAAGCACATAAAACCCACGCTTCAGACTTCGGCTTGGGAATCATCGGTACACCAGTAGAAATCTGTCCAGCTTCAAATCCATTTAGCATCGATTTCCACTTATCTTGCCACTCCCCACGCTCGGCACTCGCTGTACCATCGGCATCTCTAAACAATACTAGAATAATCGGTGTGTCTTCACCAAGCTCTTTCCTATGCTGATGTGCTAATAAAGCTAACGCTCGTGCATTTTTATAAAAATATCGTGTTTCACTTTGCTGTTTTTTCCCTTTTCGAGAAAGCGGCTTGATTTGTTTGGCTCGATCTGCTAATTGTTGCTTGGGGATAATCTTATACAACTTTGTATCGATTAAAGAGTAGCCAATTCGGCACTCGATCCAATTATCGATAATTTTAGTCATCGGGCCGATCGCATTATCTTCAATGCCAATATCCGCAGCCCCTTCTCCACTTAATATTAAGAACATTACAAAATTCCCATAATTTCCTCATTAAGTTGAGTCAAGAGGGTATCCTCATAAACCTCGCCAGCTCCCATCACTGTCAGTTTTTCACGCATCGAGGGAATATCGAACAATCTAATCGCTTGTGTTGCACCGTTCTTACCCTTGTAGATATAAATAACACCCTCGATCGCAATTTCATCTTCGAGATAATTTAATACCATCGGACTATGAGTAGTAATCAGCACTTGGGGAATAGCTCCCACCAATTCATCTACTAAAAACTCAATTAATTCTGGATTAACTCCATTTTCGATTTCATCAAGCAACAAAAAACTCTGCTCTTTAGACAACTGAGCAAAAACCGCCAGCATTCGCAGAAATCCATCAGCCACATGTCGAGCTTCCGTCTTGACGATCGTATCTCCAAATTGTTCTTGAACGGTGAGACTTTTCCAGCCAGAGCGCAGGGATGATATATCCAGATGCTTGAATCGCGGATAAATCTTAGCCAGTTTTGCTTGAATATCAACTCTTTTTGCTTCACCAATTTCATGCAAGAATGCTGATAGTTTCTCACCACCTAATCCTAAGCTATTCCCTGCATCTCTGGTTCTCTGCCTGAGCAGTTCGGGCGATAACAGGTCTAATGCATGTAAATTGACAAAGAATTTTTTCAGATCTTGAACTTCTCTACGTAATTGAGATTCCTTAATCTGTGAGAGGATAGACCCTTGATAATCGAAGGGGATTTCTCCAGACAAACTTACATAAAAATCGTGAAGTGTAACTAAATTGCCATTTTCACGCCAATTAAAAGATGCTGGATTCTCTTTAAAATTCCAGACAGTATATCTTTCATTTTCTACTTTTAAAAGTGGGCTGTTATTCAGATCTACTCGCTCATTCGTACAGCGTAATGTTTGACGATTAAAGCTAGCAGACCACTTAATCTCAGTAGGATAATCATCTGAGTCTACATGAGAAAATAAGACTTCAAAACTAATATTTTGCTTGCGAGTTAATTTTGAATTTAGATCGGATGATTCCCATTCTCGCTCTTTTAACCAACCACTCAGATCGCCTCTAACTTGCTGAGATAGAAAATCAAAAAACTGCAATACGGTTGACTTACCCGAACCATTTAGCCCGACCAAACAACTAATCTTAGATAAAGGCAACTCGAAATTAACTAAAGATTTAAAATTATCAACTTTTATAGATTCAATTCGCATATCTTTAGACAAAAATCCCGTAAATGCAAGAACACCTACGGAATCTAATATACAACTTTTTTACACTTAAATAAACTATTCAACCGTAACCGATTTTGCGAGGTTGCGAGGCTGATCGACATCTAATCCGCGCATTGCGGCAATGTGATAAGACATCAATTGCATTGGAATAACTGTTAGAACGGGCGATAATAATTCATCCACATCTGGTACGGGTAAAACCTTATCGAATATCTCCGCTGCATCTTTATCGCTGGCGGCAACTACCCCATACAAATGTGAATCTCGCGCCTTGGCTTCTTGAGCATTAGATACCGCTTTTTCATACACTTTCCCTGGCATTGTAATCGCAATTACGGGTACCCTCGCATCGAGTAACGCGATCGGGCCGTGCTTCATCTCTCCAGAGGGGTAACCTTCGGCATGGATATAACTAATCTCTTTTAATTTTAGGGCACCTTCTAGGGCGATCGGGAAGTTGATGCCGCGACCGAGAAAGATCGCATCGTGGGTATCGAGGAAGCTGTGGGATAGTTCTTCGATGTATTTTTCTTGGGTTTCTAAGATGACTTCGATTTGGGAGGGGAGGACTTTCAATCCAGCGATGATTTCGGCTAGTCGATCGACGGTAATCGTCCCGCGACGATGGGCGAGATCGAGCGATAGGAAGTAAAACGCCATTAGCTGCCCCATGAAGGTTTTGGTGGCAGATACGCCGATTTCCATGCCTGCGTGGGTGTCAATTACGCAATCCACAACGCGGGTGATGGCACTATCGGTGCGATTGGTGACGGCGAGGAGGCGGGAGTGATATTTAGGTGCTTTATCTTGACGGCGCGATCGTTCGATTTCGACTGCGGCTAAGGTATCGGCAGTTTCACCGGATTGGGTAATGCCGATGGTGAGGGTATTGGCGGTTAGTGGTGGCGGGGAATAGCGAAATTCAGACGCATATTGAATTGCGGTGGGAATTTGGGCGAGTTCTTCAATCAGATATTTGCCAACCATGCCTGCATGGAGACTGGTACCGCAGGCGACGATCTGGATATTTTCAAGATCGGCGTAGATAGATTCGGGTATGTTTAATTTGAATGGAGATTTGTTGCTACCTGGAGTCCAATCGAGATCGAGGTAGGCTTCGAGACAGGTGCGGACGACGGCTGGTTGTTCGTAGATTTCTTTTGCCATAAAATGGCGGAAACCTTGTTTCTCAACTGCGATCGGATTCCAGCTAATTGTATAAGGCGTGCGGCGGACTTTGGCACCTGCAAAGGTGCAAACTTCGGCTCCCTCGCGGGTGAGTCTTGCCATTTCGCCGTTTTCTAAGGCTAAAATCGTGCGAGTATATTGGACGATCGCAGGTGTATCGGAAGCACAAAAGTATTCCCCTTCCCCGATCCCGATAATTAGCGGTGCTTGTTGTCTGGCTAAAATTAGTTCGTCGGGATAGTCTGCGGAAATGACCGCGATTGCAAATGCACCAGATAATTTATGTACGGCTTGTCGGACGGCTACCATTAAGGTATCGGCACCGTCGGCAAAGCATTGGGCGATGAGGTGGGGAATAACTTCGGTATCGGTTTCCGATCGAAATTCGTGTCCTTGTTTTTTTAATTCTTCGCGCAGTTCGCGGTAGTTCTCAATAATCCCATTCTGCACTACCGCCAATCTGCGGGAGGTGTCCGTATGCGGGTGGGCGTTATATTCTTCGGGCTTACCATGTGTCGCCCAGCGCGTATGCCCGATTCCAATCGGCGCGCGGTTGGTAGCTAGTTCGATTTTGTCGCGGAGGTTGTGTAGCTTACCTTTTGCGCGAATACAGTCTAAATTTCCTTCAACAACAGTTGCGACTCCAGCCGAATCATAACCTCTGTATTCTAGTTTTTCTAATCCTGAAACTAGAATGGATTGAGCTGGTTTATTGCCAATATAGCCAACAATTCCACACATAAAGTTTAATTCTCCCGCAACGGCGATCCTAAGTTTGGCATTCGTACGTCAGTCTCACCAATCGTCGATCCTGACCTTGCCATCCTATTATAGTCACCCAACTTGCAATTGAATGTAACAACTAGTGCGAATGGTGCGAAAATCACTAAAAATTTCGATTCATCCCCTAAAGCCTAAAACCTAAAACCTAATTCCCTAGTGACCGATGACTGAAGGCACCACAACGCGCCCTCAATCTCCAGTCACAATTGGGGACTAGTATGCTAGACCCATGCTGCGGGTGGTTTCCGCACCTAGATAAACGCGGATACTCAGGAAGTCTGTAGGGCAAGCAGTTTCACACCGTTTGCAACCGACACAATCTTCGGTGCGGGGCGAAGAAGCAATTTGCTGCGCCTTACAACCATCCCAAGGTACCATTTCTAATACGTCGGTAGGACAAGCCCGGACGCACTGAGTACAGCCAATACAAGTATCGTAAATTTTGACGCTATGAGACATACAATCATCCTCCCAACGATAAAGTTTTAGGAAAACTAAAACTAAGAATCAAGGCTTAGTTTACCGCAGGCACAGATACTAGTTCTCAAAAAGGCTACATAAGTTAAAGGTTTTTAACTTTTGACCGATCGGGGATCGATCTGAGTCGATCGGTAATTTCACTCACAATCGGCGTTAAAATTAAGATCTTATGCTCATCATGGAGATCTAATGAGGGAAGCCGAGTCTTTGCCTACTGAGGTAATTTTGACCCGATCGCAAGAAGTAGTTGCTAAGATCCGATTGAATTGGACACCGCAACCGGGTAACTATCTCGATCTCGAAGGTAATACTTATGCTGTGTTAGAACGCCGCCATCGCTATCATCTGCAATTCGGGCGTTATCAGTTACACAAAATTGCCCTCTACGTCCAACCCGCGACTCGTCCCGAAGAACAAAGCTTAATTGATGGTCAATGGGTCATCGGTGATGCTACTTGTAAGTATAATGCTCGATCGAGTTTAATTCGCTGTGCGGTACATCCCACTGGGCCGTGTGAAGGATGCAAGTTTAAGTCGTAGATCGTCGCCTGAATTTCTGGCAACCGTGCTTTTATGCTGGTAGGATGTTTTGCCAAGTATCGGCTCGAACGATCGAGGGGAAATGCTTAACATTGGTAGTGGCAATAACAACATCGCTCAGACACTGAACGATTGCTTGAGCTGCTAAAATCATATCGGCATCTAGAGCTTTGTTATCGGCGGCAGGTCTACCTTGTTGCCTAGCTTCTGCCCATAATAAAGCAGCTTGACGCATAACTGCTGTATCGATTGGTAAATAAATTACCGCATTTGATGAAATGAAATTATCTAGGCGTTGTAAACCATTGAGCTTGTTGGCTCTTAATAATTCCCGTCGGATTTCGTAATCGGTAATTTCAGGTACTAGGATCTGACAATCGTTTATAATCGCTGACTGAAGCCATTTTCCACAAGCTTCTCCAGTATCCGAACGTTTGGGATTAGTTAGTAATCCGAGCATGCCAGCGTCTAGCACGATAGCTTTTACCAAGTGATACCCTCTAGTTCGGTAGGATAAAATTCCCGCAGTGAAGATCTATCCTCATTCAAAGTTTTAATTAGATAGTCACCTGTCTTTTTCTGGTCTTCAGCATCTTCACCATCGATCCAAGATTGCAAGAGGTCGATGGTAGATAGTTTTGGTGTTTCGAGAAGGGTGCCTTTTGTTGCGAGCGGATTTAGGTTCATACTTTTGGTAAGTTTAGACTAAACTACTATTTCAGCCCAGATCTATCTATTTTAATTTACGCGCCCTGGAGGACTTGAACCCCCGACATTCGGTTTTGGAGACCGACGTTCTACCAACTGAACTAAAAGCGCAAATGTAATGGATGAGGGAAGCGATCTTCCTGACCCTGTAGAATAGTATAGTACGAAACTAAAGTTAATGGTCAGGACATTTGAAATAAATTTGAGATTATTCCAAAGGACGATCGAACCGCTGTTTGACGCGAGTTGCTTTACCGACGCGATCGCGGAGATAAAACAGTTTCGCACGACGCACTTTACCGCGACGAATTACTTTAACGCTATCGATTTTGGGGGAGTGTAACAGGAATACCCGTTCCACGCCGATCCCTTGAAAGACGCGACGTACAGTAATAGTCTCGTTGATGCCACCGTTACGAGTAGCAATAATGATGCCTTCGTAAGGTTGAACCCGTTCTTTGTTACCTTCTTGAATTTTTACGCCCACACGGACGGTATCGCCCACGTGAAGGGTAGGCAGATTGGATTTTAGATACTCCGCTTCGATCGAGCGAATAATTTCCTGAGCTTTCATGTGTTTTGAAAAAATTCACAGACTACCATCATAGCAGACGAGGGTGAATTTGTCTAAAATTATTCTATAAAGACTTGTGAGGACGATTAGCCAGAGGCTAGGCTGTGCCTACGGCAGGCTTACGCCAACGCCAACGAGAAACTGGCTAAATCGGCAATAAGTACCAGCCAAAATCTCGACTAATAGCTGAACCACGCTGACGATCGCGATTGGTTTACGCCATTATTAATCCAAACTGTTAATATATATTCTATCCTAGCCCGATCGATATTATGCCTTTAGATAGCCTGTTTTCGACCCAAGGTATCATGGTGATGCTTCTTGCAGCCTACGCTGGGGCGATGTGGCTGTTTCTCTCCAGTGCCCCCAAGGTTTACACTGTCATGGTGTCCGATCTCCAAGTCGCGCAAGATTTGTACGAAGGATTATTAAATTTGTCGATCGCCCAAGTACCACTGCATTATTATTATGATTACGAGCAGACGATCGGGACTGCGGGTATCGATCCAATGTATCTAGCCGCACCGATGGGTAGAGCTAGCGTCAGAGGGATGAAAGGTGCCGAAGGTTTGTGGTACCAACTCAAGAAAAATACCCAGTTGCACGTCATTACTGGTGCGAGTTTTGGCGAAAAAAATCGGCACCGACATGTTTGTTTCGACCGCGATTGTTTGGAGCAAATTTTAATGCGGATTCAAACCCGTGGTGTCAAACATAAAATTCGTAATGAGAAACCGCTGAATTTTCTGGTTAAAGATTATGACGGTCGGACGATCGAAATGGCGGAAGCTGCTAACTAAATTCGATTAAAATCGATCGAAGTACGGACTCGCGATTGAGATTGGAAAGTAGGGGTAATTCATGAAGCGGCGGTTTTATTCTGGGGTTCCCCCAGAATAAAAAACCGACAAGACAGCGGCTCGCGCTCGTCGGGTTCCCCGACGGTTTAGCGAGACAAGACAGCGGCGGTTTTATATCTCCTGTCGGAGCGACCCAAATCACGCGGAGGGAACCTCCGCATGTGTTTGGGTCAAGACAGAGGCTTTGCCAACGGAGGGAACCTCCGAATAAAAAAACCGACAAGACATTACCCCTACTTTCCGATCTTGTAATATCCGTTTAAGCTTCTGCTTCGACTGCTTCTACATCGAGTTCGTCGGCATCTACTTCCTCTTCACCAGTCGAGGCGGGGACAATGGCTACTGCCATAATCGCATCGTCATCGTCGAGTTTTTGGACTCGTACCCCAGTCGCCATCCGCGATTGGGATGAAATTGCATCGATCGCTTGTCGGATGATAATCCCCCGATTGGTGACGATCATCATCTCCTCGTCAGGATTGACGACGCGTAAGGCGGCTAATTTATCACCTTTTTTGCGGAATTTAATTGCCAGTACGCCCATCCCCGCCCGATTTTGGAGGCGGAATTGCGTGACGGGCACCCGTTTGCCGAGTCCGCCTGTGGTGACTACCAGAATCCACGGCCCTTCGCCTGCGGGCACTGCGACATCTTCAGCCACGGTATCATCGATATCCTCAACCCCCGGATCTTCGCTCGCCGCCACCATTTGGGCGATGACTTGGCTGGGTAAGATATCCATACTAATCAACTCGTCGCCTTTTTTGAGCGACATCGATTTTACACCGCGCGTGGCGCGTCCTAAGGGTCGGAGCTGATCGCGATCGGTCCGGAAATGGATAGTCATCCCGTTGCGGGTGCCGATAATCGCACTATCTGTTTCTTTGGCACGACGTACCCAGCGGAGTTTGTCGCTTTCTTCGAGCGAAATCGCAATCAATCCGTTAGCCCGAACGCTAGAGAATGCCGACAGAGCTGTCTTTTTAATGAATCCCTTCTGCGTGAGCATAATCAGGTATTCATCGTCGATAAATTCGCTCACGGGTACCACTGAGGTGATCTTTTCCTCGCGGGGAATCGGCAACATTTGGACGATTGGCAGACCGCGTGCCGTGCGCGATGAGACGGGAATTTGGTAAGCTTTGACTGTATAGACTACCCCGCGATCGCTAAATAGCAAAATCGTATCGTGGTCGCAACAGGTGAGGAAATGCTCGATCGCATCTTCTTCTTTCATCCCTGTGCCTTTTTTACCACGGGTGGCGCGGCTTTGCGTCTCAAAAGTGCTGACTGGCATCCGTTTGATATAACCCTGCTCGGTGACGAGAATGAGGGATTTTTCATTGGCAATCAGGTCGGTATCTTCTAAGTCGCCTTCGCTATGCTCGATTAGCGTCCGGCGGGGAGTCGCAAAGGTGGTTTTGATCTCGGCGATTTCGGTTTGGATGATGTCCAAAATCCGTTCCCGCCGCGCGAGAATATCGAGTAAATCGGTAATTTTAATTGTCAGTTCGTCATGCTCTAGGCGAATTTTGTCCGCTTCTAGTGCGGTGAGTCGCCGCAGTTGCATCTGAAGAATCGCATCGGATTGAAATTCGGTCAATTGGAACCGTTCGATCATCTCCTGTTTGGCGGTGGCTGAGTCCGCAGCCGCCCGAATTAGGCGAATTACGGCATCTAGGTTAGCCAGGGCGATTAATAGACCTTCTAGCAGGTGATCGCGCTCTTGGGCTTTCCGCAATTCGTAGCGCGTCCGGCGGGTAATTGACTCGATCCGGAAGTCGAGGAAGACGGTGAGGAATTTTTTGAGGCTGAGTAATTGAGGTTCGCCATTTACTAACGCCAGCATGTTGCAACCGAAGTTGGTTTGAATTGGCGTTTGCTTGTAGAGATTGTTCAGAACGACGCGAGGGTAAGCATCCCGCTTGAGTTCGATTACGATTCGCATCCCATCACGATCGCTTTCATCCCGAATATCCGAAATGCCTTCAAGTTTATGGTCGTTGACCATTTCGGCAATCCGTTCGATTAAAGCAGCTTTATTCGTTTGGAAGGGTAACTCGGTAATAATAATCGCTTCGCGATCGGGTCTGCCTTTGTATTCTAATGTTTCAATATTAGCAACCCCGCGCATGACAATCGAACCGCGTCCAGTTGCATAAGCTTCTTTGATCGGCCCTGTACCCAGAATCTGCGCTCCGGTCGGAAAATCAGGGCCAGGAATATATTGCATCAATTCCATATCCGTAATCTCTGGATTGGCAATCAATGCCACAACACCATCGATCAATTCGCCCAAGTTGTGGGGTGGAATATTTGTCGCCATCCCCACTGCAATACCCGAAGAACCATTGAGTAATAATTGGGGTATCCGTGCTGGCATGACGGTTGGTTCTTGTTGCGAACCGTCAAAGTTATCAGCAAAGTCAACTGTTTCTGCTTCGATATCCCGTAATACTGCTTCCATCGTCAAAGCTTGCAACCGACACTCGGTATACCGCATCGCCGCTGGCGGATCGTTATCGACCGAACCAAAGTTACCGTGTCCGTTAATTAACGGATTCCGCATCGAAAAATCTTGAGCCATCCGCACCAGCGCGTCATACACCGCTGTATCACCGTGAGGATGGTATTTACCTAAAACTTCCCCGACGACCCGCGCGCACTTTCTAAACGGTCTGTCAGCGGTTAAGCCCAATTCGTGCATCGCATACAAAATGCGGCGGTGGACTGGTTTCAAACCATCTCTGGCATCGGGCAACGCTCGTCCGACGATTACGCTCATGGCGTACTCTAGATAAGAGCGAGACATCTCAATTCTTAGATCTGTAGGGACGATCCGCTCTTGGGAAGTAGTCATGGAATGCTCCGTCCAGGTTGCTAATTTTACTGTTTCGTTAGTTCAATTTTATCACATTTAGGGGGGTACAGGGGGACTGGCGATCGCGCCTGGAAGGCGGTTTATTTCAAGGAGATGGGAGATGGGAGATGGGAGATGGGAGATGGGAGATGGGAGATGGGAGATGGGAGATGGGAGATGGGAGATGGGAGATGGGAATGGGGGAATGTGAATTAGTGAGTTGCGGAGATCTACCCACCCCGTCGCTGCGCGCCACCCCTGTCTTGTCGTTTTTTTATTCTGGGGGACCCCCAGAATAAACACGCCGCTCCTTGGAGGGAATTTTAATAGCCACTAATCTCTACAGCCTAAAGCCTAAAACCTAAAACCTAAAGCCTAATTCCCATAAGGACGTGGAAATGGTTTGAGCATATTTTGGGCTTGATAAACGCTGAATGTTTCGACGATTTCACCGCCGCGACGAATGGGAATTTCACCTAATTTAGTGACTTTCTGAAAATATTTTGGAAAAATTGTTTTGGCTTCTAGATCTACTTTAAAAGTTTTACTACCTATATAAATGGCATTTTTACCGACCCACTGTTTGGGCTTCGACCAAAAGGCAAAACCTCTGAGATCGGACTCAAAGCAGGTGAGGGGCTTATGAAAAATTGGTTCGATCGCCATGCCAATTTGTCCGCCAAGATAATAACGATTGGTAAATACAAAATCTGCTTTTTTTAAGGCTGTACTTAATTTACTATTTTCGACTAAGCCTCGACCTAGTTGTTTGACATCGAAAAGTTGAATCGATGCATCTGTTTTAATTGGCAACAACCCATAAATTGAAAATTTGCCAGGAGTCTGAAATGTCCCAAAAGCAACATGAGATAAGCCGATCGATAGTAATAAAATAATAACTGCGACCGAGCCAAAAAACCACCGATAGGGAATCCGAGAATGTGAGTAACGCCGACTAATTGCCACGCGCTCGGCAAATAAAATCGTCGCCGACCAATATCCAGGCATTTTCCAAGCAGGTAAAATTTGCTGATAACCAGATATCAGCGTAAACCCTAAAATTAACGGCAATGAAAACCACAAGATTAATGCCCTTTTCTCTAAGTCCCATTCATCATTAAAAGCTCTATTTCGGAAAGATCCTTGCCAACTAAAAGTTCTAACTTGTTGGATTGTAGATCGAATTGTCGTCCATAAGAGCGGTAATCCAAAAGTGGGGAATAAATAGAGCATTTCCACACCTAGTGTCACGGCTAATCGATCGATCTGATAGCCACTATCGGGAACGGCGCGTTCGGACTGGAAGCGAAATGAAGCCCAATTATGGAGAATATTCCAATATAATATTGGCGATATTGTCAGCAGAAAAATGGGAATGCCCAGTAAAAACCACTTAGATTTGAGTGCCCGACGATAATTAGGACTAAATAAACAAAAACCAATTAAGCCAAATCCTAAAATAAAACCATGATATTTACCCAAACAAGCTAATCCGACTGTAAAACATAGTAAAGTCAGGCGAAAACTCGGTTGATATACCCGATAATCAAAAAATTCTTGAGTAGCAATCCATAATGACATCGCCCAGAAAAATAGTAGCGGCGTATCGGGAATATTTAATGTCCCAAATGCAATCTGAAAAATTGGAATTACTGACGCGATCGCGAGGGTATTAATGGCAATTTGCAGCGTATATAAGCGCAGTGCGGCTAGATACAAAAAGATTAACGAGCCAGTGTAAATCAGTAAAGTTCCAATCCGAATCGTCAATTGCGATACTTCACCACCTGTCAACCAAATACCCAAATTTGTCGTCCAGGCAACCAGCGGGGGATGATCGAAATAACTCCAGTCGGGATGCAGCGTGTAGAGATAATAATAGGCTTCATCAAATCCTGGGTGGAGCCAACTGGCAATAACTAATCTGACGAAGAAGCCAGCCAGTAAAATAATTATTGCCGCTCGATGATAGTAAGCCGGAACACCTGGGTAACGTTGGATTGCCATGAATACTTAGCACGGTTAACAGTTGATAGTTGGCAGTTGTGGCAGTACTGGTACAGCTTGGATCGATCGAAAAGTTAGGTAAATTGAAATCGTACGTAGAGCACATAGATACAAATCTTACCGTGTTTGTGCGGATTCGGATCGATTCTACTAGGGGTAAAGCCGACATTATGCAACATTAGCCTCGATCGAAATTTCAATGTCCTCCAAACCACCTGGTTAGTGGCTATGCAAGCCAATTCGCTCCCCTACTAAATATAGTAAGAGAGCGAGTAAAGATAATGAGTTTACACGATTGGCTAATGGCGATCTCAAGGATGAGATCTCGCTACCAGTAAGATTTAGTAGCGTTTGAAGCGAGGGCTAGTATTACGCTGAGAGTTATCAACGTTAGTTTCGCCGATTTGAGTAGTCCGGTTGTATTTACCTTGAACGTCAGTAGCTTGGTCGGTGACGATCGAAGTACCAGTATTGCTAGTATTACCAGTGCGACCGTATTTGCTATTATCGATCCGAGTGAAGCTACCTTGAGTAGTGTCGTTAGCTACACCAGTCACCACCGAAGTTTGGATGGTT
>NZ_JANPLS010000447.1:0-7221 GCF_031422475.1 Chamaesiphon sp. VAR_48_metabat_403 | reverse complement strand
CTCACGGATTCGTAGAGCCAACCTGCCCACAGCGGCCCGATTACCTGCGCTAGTGCCATCACCGCCGCAATACTGCCCTGCACCCGCCCTTGAACATCCGCGCCCATGCTTTTGGACATCGCTCCGGTGAGGCAGGTTTGGACGAGCGGTTGTCCCAGACTATAGACCGCCATTCCGGCATATAGCAGTTGGACACTACCTGTAATTGGAAATAGACCGATGAGAAAGAAGCCAAATCCGGCGATCGATCCACCCACAATTGCCAGATGAATTTCTTGAAAACGTCGCAGTAACAGCGGTAAGACGAATAGCTGCATTAAGACAACAGTGACCCCAAAAGATACTAATAGAGGAGAAATTTGCTCTGGTGTCCAGTTGAGTCGATCGGCAACCAAGCTCGGTAAGTTAGTCGAAGGCAGAATCACGATCGACCAGAACAGCAGATAACTCAGCAGTAGCAAGCGGTTTTGCGGAAATTGCAAGATGTCCCGCGTTTGAGTCAGCGGATTCAGTTGACTGAGGGGAAGTTCTGTTGATCGTTGTGCGGGTGGCAAACTCTCTGGCATCGAGAAATAGCCCCAGATGACCGCAACCACGAGCAGCCCGATTAACACATAGAGCGGCGCAACAGTGTTAATCCGTGAGACAAAACCACTCGTGGCTGGCCCCACAATAAACCCCGAACCAATGGCAGCAGTCAGAAAAGCAAAGTAGCGAGTGCGATCGCTAGGTTGGGTTGTGTCTGCAACATAAGAAAAAGCGGTGCCAATCCAACACTCACACACGCCTACAATCATCCAGCCTACAAACAAGACCCACAATGCTCCACCGTTGGCGTAGCCTATCGGAGATAATCGCAAACATCGCAAAGCCCAGGATTGCACCGCACAGGCTCACCAGCATCACCACTCGTCGCCCATAGCGATCGCTGATGGCTCCCAGGATCGGCGCACTGAGGAATTGTGCGAAAGAATAGCTCGAAAATAACAGCCCGATAGTCAAGGCATTGCCACCATACTGCTCGACTAAAGCTGGCAAGATCGGGCCAATGAGTCCGATATAAAACGTGCTGAGAAATGCCGCAAACAGAATGAATGGATGCAACCGACGCGGCGGTTGCGACGCAGCGGAGCTGCGTGCTAATCGCTTCATATTCATGTCTTATTCTCCAATGTCGATTGTCGATCGGGTTGGCTGTGCAGTAATTCTTTGCTGATTTACCTGTTTTGTATTTAATTACAGTGCTGAAATAGTTGGGATGTAAATACTGTGCCTGAGCGTAGTCCTGTACTTGCAGCAAGCGATCGCATTTACCAGTAAGTAGATCGCGAAAGTGCGCTTCTAGATTGCGCTGAAATGTCAGTGTGATGTTAGAGCTAGTTAAAGCTTCAGTCAGTGGATCGTATGCCTTCCAAAATCGCTCTTTAATTTTGAGTAGCAACACCACCATTAAACAGCCGATCGTTTTATGTTTATAAGCCGAATCCGACTGATATTCCTGCAACAACATCCCGCCTAAATCATCAAAAATTTGGAAAATTTCGCGATCGGGATAGTTCGGCGGCACAACTTCAGCAATTAGGAATGGAAATTCATCTAAAATATTTTCACGAACATATTGCTTCAGGAATGATTCTGAGAAGGTAATGATATAGCCTTTTAATGTTTCATCAACCTCGAATCCCTTCAGATGACCTGGATTGGTAAAATAAATGATGTTGCCGCGCGTCACATAGGATCGATCGTCAATCAGGTAGCGACCTCGCCCTTCATGCAAAATTAAAACTGTATAGAAGCTTGTCCGAAATAGTGGAGACTTAACTGGAAAGTTGGGAAACAGCTCCTCATTCAGATGAATCGTAAAATCAACGTCTTGCTCTAACTTGCCGCCAAAAGAAGCATAAAGTTCGGACATCGAATCATAGGTTTTAATCGCATCACTCATTCGGATTTAATCGTCAAATTACCTAACAGGATAATCTATCTAAATTGACAATTCGTTGGTGTTAGTTAATTCGATATATCAGGCTGAAGCATCGCTTGACAATTAAGCAAATGCTAAAGTATTGTTTAGTTAAGCATTTGCTTAATTATCTTTATGAGTCGATCGACTGCCAGTACCGACATTTTTCAAGCGATCGCCGATCCCACTCGTCGGGCGATTCTCGATCGGTTGCAGCATGGCGAGCAGCCCGTCAAGCACCTTGCGGAACCATTCGCAATGTCTTTACCTGCTATTTCTCAGCACTTGCAAATCTTAACCGCAGCGGGATTAGTGATCCAGCACCGCAGGGGACGACAGCGCATCTACCGACTCAATCCAGCATCCCTCAAGCCAGTATCAGAGTGGATCGGCCAGTACGAACAGTTTTGGACGGCAAAACTGGATGCTTTAGGGGAGTATCTGGAGGAACGAGCGTGAGCCAGGAGATGGAGCTGGAAACATTTTATCCCCACCCACCAGAGCGCGTTTGGCAGGCACTGACCGATCGCCGTGCGTTGAGTGTCTGGATGATGGACAATGATTTTGAAGCTTGCTTGGGGCATCAGTTTCAGTTTCAAAGTTGTCCGCTACCAGGGTTAAAAGTCACCATTTACTGCCAAGTGCTAGAAGTGGAAGCACCAAAACGCCTAGTTTATAGCTGGAAAGAGCGTCCCTGGGGTCCAGCGTCACGAGTGAGCTGGACACTAGTTCCAGCAGCAGGCGGCACCCAAGTCCGACTTCGGCATAGAACTATAGATGCTGCGTCGATTCCTGTATTTGGGCTGACACTCCCCAATCGCTTGATGGGTCGGGAGATTGACTCTCAATTCACAGCTCCGACAGCGATCTCACATCCTTTACAGATAGCCGCTTCTACTTCAAAAGATGGATTACCTCGATCTTTAGAATTCCTGAACTATCAAACCAACTGGCATTACTGGTTGCACCAAAAATTACCTGGAGTATTAACTATGAGTTCAGATCGACAGCTTCTACAAAATTTATATGATGCTTTTAACAAACGTGAGATTGAAACAATCATCTCGGTGATGCACCCAGATGTGAAATGGGCAAACGGGTTAGAAGGCGGTTTCGTCTATGGACGCGACGCGGTGCGAGAATACTGGACTAATCAATTTAAGAATATTCAAGTGCAGCTTGAAACCTTAAAGTTTGAGACAGATGAGAAGAATCGCAATTTCGTTACCGTTCATCAAATCGTCAAAGATTTGCAAGGTAATCTGCTTGCGGATATGACAGTTAAGCAAATTTTTACTATTGAGAATGATTCGTTGGCACAGCCCCTCTGCAAGAGGATCGTTCTTTATGAAATTGGTGAAACTGAAACAATCCAAGAGATGATTGAACAGACGAAAGCTGCCAACGAGCGATGATACCAGAATCACTATCCCAAGACCCGATCGCCAAAATTCAAGTGGTGACAGGATTGGGATGTTTAGTAGTGATAAAATTGGATCGCAATTTAATATTATTGGAGATGGAACTAATTTTACTAATACTAGTCAAAGTTAGATTTCACCGATTGTATTATTTAGATAACAAGACTATACGTACATGCAAGACAGTATTCTAACAACGCTAGTTTTACCGATCGCCTTGGCAATAATTATGCTGGGGCTGGGATTATCACTCAAAAGTGATGATTTTCTGCGGATTTTTAAATATCCAAAAGCTGTGACGATCGGCTTAATCGGTCAGTTAGTTATCTTACCAATTATTGCCTTGGCGATCGTCAAAGTTATTCCGATGCCACCAGCGATCGCGGTAGGGTTAATCATTCTCGCCCTCTGTCCGTGCGGGCCATCATCGAACATGATTACCTATTTAGCTGGTGGGGATGTGGCATTGGCTGTCACCTTGACGGTGTTTAGCAGTATGATTACGATCTTTACAATTCCCCTATTTGCTAGTCTGGCGGTAAATTCTTTTCTCGGCACAAACGCAATCGTTTCCCTACCAATTGGGGCGACGATGGGACAAATCTTTGTAATTACAGTTATTCCGATCGCGTTAGGGATGTATATCCAGCATCAATTTCCTGAAATTGCGCGACGGTTAGAGAAAGTTACCAATAAGTTGGCGGTTGGCTTTTTAGTTCTAATTATTATTCTCCTAGTTGCTAAAGAATGGAGTAAATTACCTAGTTTTATCGTGCAGGCTGGCTTGGGTGTAATGTTACTAAATATCCTCGGTATGGCAGCCGGATATGCAATTAGTAAAATGCTCAACCTGAATATTGCCCAACAAATCTGTATCGCGATCGAAGTCGGGATTCAAAATGGGACACTGGCGATCGCGATTACTGCTGGCATCTTAAAGGATGCAGAAATGGCAATTCCAGCGGCTATTTATAGTTTATTTATGTATCTGACTGGATTTGCTGTTATTGCTTACAGCAAAAATTTGACCAGCGATTCATCAGGTGACATTCCATCTTCCGATCTTGGTTAGTATCATTGAATTTCTACCGTAGATAATACGATGATTGCGCTCTTCACACTACCGATTTATCCAAAAATTATCATGTAATCGACTTAATGACTCGACACGGATTGCCGACAGCTACAACGTTGGCAGGAATATCTCTGGTGACAATGCTACCTGCGCCAATAGTGGTGTTATTCCCAATAGTGACACCCGGACAAATAATCGCGCCACCCCCAATCCAGACATCATCACCGATGACAATCGGTGCAGCCATCTCCAGTCCAGATCTTCTAATGTCGGGATCGAGGGGATGATATGCGGTGTAAATTTGCACTCTAGGAGCAAGCAGTACATTCTTCCCAAAGTGAACTTCGTTGCAATCTAAAATGATGCAATCGTAATTAATATACAAATTTTCTTGGGCATAAATATGACAGCCATAATCACACATGAAAGGTGGTTTGACCTCAAAAACTTCACCGACCGAGCCAAATAAATTTCGGACGATCTGGCGGCGGGTTTCGATGTCATTGGGATGCGAAAAATTAAAAGTATGTAGCAACTTCTGAGCTGCTGCCATCATCCTAATTAGTTCTGGATCGGAGATACCGATGTATGGCTCGTGTGCCAGCATCTTTTCCCGTTCTGTTTTGTTCATACTAAATATACAAATCAATCAATCTATCGATAGATTGATTTTACAGAATATTTCAGTCAATTAATGTCTGCCTATCGGTAGATATTTAGAAAAATCAACTTAGGTTTCTGATTGAACAGTACAGTGGATAGTAAGTATCTAATAGCTGTAAATCATTCGTCCAGATTTAGTCTGCTAGCTTCGCTACAAGGATAGGTGCTCAAACTCATTTGCCCAACTCCAGCAGCCAGGAAATCTAACTATGCAAGCAAATCTGCCACGAACTAAAGTTTGGCGATCGCAATACCTAAAATCGATTGAATTAATACATGGCGTTCATCAAAACTATTCCTCGCCCCTCCATTTTCATGAAGAACTAGAACTGAACATCAAGCAGGGCGATGGCTGGGAGTTTAACTACCGAGGTGCGATTCATAACGTGCCACCAGATACCTTGGTGGTGACACAGCCAGGAGAAGCACATCAGGCTGATTCTAAAAGCGAGCGAGATTGCACTTTTCGAGGGCTAAGGATAAGTATGAATTTGCTCCAGCAAGTGGCTACAGACGTTGCTGGACGAGATATCGAACTGCCACTTTTCCCGATACCAATCGTTCGCGATCGTGACTTTAATACCCAATTTATTCGAGTTCATCAAGCCATAGAACGTTCCACATCTATGCTCGAACAACAGACATTAACCTTGGATCTATTAGCACAATTGATTCTGCGCTATGCCGAAAATCCACCAGATCTCGACAAATTAGGCATAGAGATTCAGCCTGTCCATCGCGTTCGAGATTATTTAGAAGAACATGCCGATCGAGAAATATCATTAGAGCAGTTGTCTCAGCTTGCGAACTTGAGTCCATTTCATCTCAATCGATCTTTTAGCAAAACCTTTGGGATGCCGCCCCACGCTTATCAAATTCAAATGCGAATTATCCAGGCAAAACGGTTACTCAGAAAAGAGCACTCGATCGAGAGTGTCGCTCTTAAAACTGGATTTGTCAGTCAAAGTCACTTTAGCTCCCACTTCAAGCGGCTGGTTTGCGTTACGCCGAAACAATATATCCAAGATAGTAAGAATGTGATAAATTTCGATGTTTAGAAGGTTATAAAATCAAATTAGATCGTCAGCTATGATTCTTAGAGATCGATCGGGAATGATGTTTCAATTTATGAAAATTGCACGGGGGTTTTCTAGGGAGGGCATCGGGAATATTATTGGTGGTGGTGAACCAGATGAGTTGGATCTGTTTAGGGGATGCGAGATGGCAGTAAAAGATACTAGGGATTAGATGAATCAACCACTTTTACCGTTGGCACAGCCTTTCCCCTAGAGAATCGATCGCGAATATCCACCATTAAGCTTTCAGGAGAGCGATTTTCAAGAAAAGCTACTAAGTTAACTGCTTCCGAAAGACGACGAAGGGCATCGCCAAAATTATCATTTCGGGGCAATGTCAACACGATTCTCGTTCCGAGAGGCTGCGCCAACGGATTGCCAAAATCATCGTTGATTCCTTGAAAAATAGTTACTCGTTGGTTTTGATTTGGTACTTGCTTCCAACCATGTTCGGTTAAATAAGTTGCCATATCATTGACTGATAATTTAGCTTCTCTGAGTAATTGAGGACTGTTGAGGATTTAAGCTGAAAATCTAGGGCATACCCGCTGGTGAACCGCCGATTGCCGATCGTGGTGATTTGCAAAAAAGGTGCCATCGATGCCAAAATCTTTGTCGAAGTTGGAAATGCTGACTCCAGCTCTGGCGGCGTTGGCATAGCCTCTCCCTTGGGAGAATAGCTTGAACGTGGGCAACACTGAGGAGTTCTTGGATTATTTGCTGTGGAAACATCAAGGATGCGATCGAATGCCAGTCTCAGTTTAGCGCAACAGCTACTCAGTAAATCGTTGGCGGAGCCTCTTTCAAGAAACACTAGCCAGAAAGCTTATGTAGCGGGGGCTGGAACAGATGTGTTAGATGTTGGAGAATTTGCTCGTGATATTTCTGCTCATAGTAATCCATACCAGGGTCAGTATAATTGCCACCAGTTACCCACTGCTTATAAAATATTTGAGAAATTTTATGCGCGGTGGCTGTGTTGGCTTTAGGGGCACCCAATCGAGAACGTAATCGACGATAAAA
>NZ_JANPLS010000446.1:0-1708 GCF_031422475.1 Chamaesiphon sp. VAR_48_metabat_403 | reverse complement strand
TCCACCAAACGATCTAAATCTGGATCTAGGGATTTGACTGTAAGTTCGGTGAAATCACCGCGAAAAGTCATCGCTACGGAAGCGTCTGCTGGGACGAGCGGGACGAGCATCGCAAGGCTATCAGTCCCGAATGTATCGGCATTTTTGAGGGTATAGAGATTATGGATTGTCATCAGCAATTGCTGTGTATCTGAAAATGTCAGTTGCTCCACCCGACCACCTCTGCAAAAATTGAAAACCGCAAACTTCCCACTCGTGCAATTGCAGTAGTGGAAGCTCGCCGCTCTGTTGTTATTGTAAAAAAGAGGACTAAACTCGAATTTATCGAGCGTTTTTTACGATCTGAATATTATAATTCTCTCATAATTAGAATATTTAAAAACACGGTATTTACAAATATTTGTGCTGGCGAGGTCAAGTATTACAAATACTGAGCAGATATTTTGTAATATAGCTATGGGTAACTGAAGAGAATAAAAAATTTGTAATTCATATCAATTAGCAGTGATTTTCGCCAATCGCATATTTGCTAACCATGGCGGATTAGGACGATCTCGATCGATCGATTGAAACTACATATTTCCCAGCACACGATCGCGATTCCCTGGTATGATAAACATGAAGAGGTTTGAGTGTAAACATGGCTAAAAATCTCCGCGCGATCCAAGTCGCTCCAATTCAGATAAACTAACGAGATCGAGACTAGATCTAAATCGGTACGGATGTTCGGTCTCTAGGTCGTGGGGCTAGCGTAAACTAAAGTTTTGATGTTTCAATATTATCAATATCAGAGGAGGTAGCTTTCTTGTCCGATCTATATCGCGTTGCAATTTTAGGAGCAACAGGTGCCGTTGGTACGGAATTAATCGAATTATTAGCCAGTCGCAATTTTCCGATTGCCGAACTTAAACTATTTGCCTCGCCTAAGTCCGCAGGTACAAAGTTGAAGTTTCGGGGTGAGGAAATTACGGTAGAAACTGTCGGGGATAAATCTTTTGATGGGATTGATATTGTCTTAGCATCTGCTGGTGGTTCGACATCGAAGGCTTTAGCAGCTCAAGTAGTAGCTGCTGGCGCGGTAATGATTGACAATTCCAGTGCTTTTCGGATGCTTCCCGATGTACCGTTAATTATTCCAGAAGTTAATCCCGCAGCAGCAGAGCATCATCAGGGAATTATCGCCAATCCCAACTGTACAACGATTTTAATGGCGGTAGCGATTTATCCGCTCCACAAAATTCAACCGATTCAACGCATCGTTGCGGCTACTTATCAATCAGCGAGTGGCGCAGGTGCCAGAGCGATGGCGGAAGTAGAAATCCAGAGTCGAGATATCCTTGATGGTAAAACTCCCAAACCCGAAATTTTTCCCTATCCCCTAGCATTTAATTTATTTCCTCACAATACCCCGATCGATGAACATGGGTATTGTGAAGAAGAGATGAAAATGGTCAACGAGACTCGTAAGATTTTCGGTACGCCAGATCTGAGAGTTACGGCTACATGTATTCGGGTTCCCGTACTCCGCGCTCATTCGGAAGCAATTAACCTGGAATTTGCCAAACCGTTCGATCCAGATGAGGCTCGATCGATCTTAGCCACTGCTCCTGGTGTAAAATTAGTAGAAGACTGGAAAGCGAATTATTTTCCGATGCCGATCGATGCTTCGGGTAAAGATGAGGTATTAGTCGGACGAATTCGTCAGGAT
>NZ_JANPLS010000445.1:0-2540 GCF_031422475.1 Chamaesiphon sp. VAR_48_metabat_403 | reverse complement strand
AAAAACGTCAAGACAGGGGTGCCCGTAGGGCGGGGTGGGTAGATCTACGCACCCCACCGAGATTTCAGATCGGTTACTTCTGCCACCGCTTGGTGGCTGCTGCAATCCGCTGACCGTATAGTTCACAAGATAGTCGATCGCCAGTCTCAAGTTCTACTGTTTTTGTCCCCGTAAAATCAGGAACGGCTTGCCCCATCACTCCTGTATAAGAACCCAATCGATTCACCCCATTCGGCTGTGACATTTCACCCGCACCCACCCAAATCATTGAATGTTGGGCAGCATTAATCGCTAAATAAATCAGCGTCCCTTGTTTATCGCCACTCAAACCACCGGAATGAGTGAAACCGCCCGCAATCTTGTCTTTCCATAGCTGTTGCGCCCAGGCACCGCTGACACCATCAACAAATGCTTTAAACTGAGCGGCAACACCACCCATATAAGTCGGCGAACCAAAAATAATTGCATCTGCACTATTCAAAACAGCCAACATTGCCTCATCTTTCCAGCGACCATTAACAATTTGTTCGCCAGTAATGCGGAGTAATTGGACTTTTGTGTCGGGAATTGTTTGGGCACCTGTGGCAATTGATTCCGCCATTAAATGGGTGTGTCCGGTGCCTGAAAAATAGATAATTGCGATATTTGTCATGAAATTTTCTTAGAGATTGTGAATTAAATAACCTAACTTGATACCTCGTTTTTACCTGCGACTAAAGTCGCGGCTAATGATGCGAAGTCCGCGTAGGCGGACTGAAATATTAGTCCGCCTATGCGGACTTCGCATTACGAGGAGTGGTTGAAACCACTCTGAGTTTAGGCAGCAACAGCCTCTACATGCGGTGTAAATAGTTTCTTCGTCGCACCACAGATTGGGCAATACCAATCATCAGGAATTGCTTCAAAAGCTGTGCCCGGAGCAATCTCCGAATCAGGATCGCCGAGAATCGGATCGTAAATTACGCTGCACTGTTTACAAATCCATTTCTGAGTAGCTTGTTTGGCGGTAGCTTCCCCGCCTTTAAGCACGGTTAAGGCTTCGGTATAGCAATCGGCATGATGATGTTCGATCGCTTTGAGCAAGCCAAACCGATGGGCGGCACGGCGAAAGGTATCCGCATGTTCTGATGATTCTTGAGTTTGCGCTTCAAAATCAGCAGTGGCTTTGTCGTCGCGATCTTTTTTCGCTTGAACGGTAAATTCTGGATACATAGTGGTGTATTCATAGGTTTCACCCTCGATCGCTACAACTAGTCGTCCGATTCGCCCGAAGCCGTTAATACCAATTTTGAGTGTCATTTCAAGTTAATTCCTGAATCTAAATTTCGTTTTTACAGGGCTGTTCTCGTTCGATTTCCGTGATATTTGCTAATGTCACTTCTGCGATCGCCCGCATCGCATCTTCAGTAAAAAACGCCTGATGTCCGGTAATTATTACGTTAGGGAAAGTCATCAGGCGGGCAAAAGTATCATCTTGGAGAATTCGATCGGATCGATCTTCAAAGAATAGTGCTGACTCTTGTTCATAAACATCTAATCCTAATCCGCCAATTTGGGATGATTTGAGTGCAGTAATAATCGCATCCGTATCGATTAATGCACCCCTACTGGTGTTGATTAGCATCACATGAGGTTTCATTTGGGCGATCGCCTCTTTGTTGATTAAGTGATGGTTTTCTGGAGTTAATGGACAGTGGAGCGTAATAATATCCGACTGGGAAAATAGTTGAAATAGCTCCATGTATTCGACTCCAATCGCCTCACATTGGGGATTGTGAAAGGGATCGTAAGCAATAACTTTGCAACCAAACCCTGTCATAATTTGAGCGGTAACTGTGCCAATTTTGCCCGTACCGACAATCCCGATCGTCCGTCCATGTAAATCGAATCCCAGCAATCCTTCGAGTGAAAAATTGCCTTCGCGGACGCGGTTATAGGCTCGATGTAATTTGCGATTGAGTGTCAGGATTAATCCCACGGTATGTTCGGCGACGGCATAGGGGGAATAGGCGGGCACTCGCACTAATTTGATGCCCAGATTTTTGGCTGTCTCCACATCGACATTATTATACCCAGCACAGCGCAAAGCAATTAGGCTGACACGATCGCTTGCGAGAGCTTTTAATGTGTCTCGATCGACTTCATCATTAACAAAGATACAAACGGCGGTGGCATCTTTAGCCAGGATGGCGGTGTGTCGATCGAGCTTAGGTTCTAAAAATGTCAGTTGATGTTGATGTTGTGAATTAGCGGCTGTAAAAAATTGGCGATCGTATGACTTGGTACTAAAAATAGCAACTTTCATAATTTATTTGGGATGTTATTTTAAGTAGCCTCTCGTTCCGAGCATCGATCTTGTCTGACTCGATACTGACTAGCTTAGACTTAAAGTGTGAGCATCTCGTGAGGCGATCGTATCTATTCAGTCATTGAGCTACCTATTTATTACCTGCGACTGTTCGCGAGTGCGAACAACCACTTTGAGTATAGGTAGCAACTTGGGTTATGTACTGTGCCGTCCCTTGTCATTCCGAGCATCC
>NZ_JANPLS010000444.1:0-10000 GCF_031422475.1 Chamaesiphon sp. VAR_48_metabat_403 | reverse complement strand
TGGGCGATCGCGTTGGCGGATTTTTGGAATAAAATATCTCTGAGGACGCGTGCTTGTTGAACGGCAGCGATGAGTAAGGTTTGGTCGGAATGACCGCTACTGACGGAAGCTTCGTACCATTTAGCGATCGCATCACCGATTCCTGCTACCAATGTCCGTTGTGGGGCGGTGGCGACGATACCATAGTCTAAGATTAATAAATCGGGACAGTTGGCAAGACTGACATCGTACAAGAATGCGCCCGACTCTGAATAAATATTGGACAATGCCGTCCACGCCGCACAGGTAGCTCCAGAAGTGGGAATTGTGACTACAGGTAACTGAGTACGATAGGCTAATAATTTAGACGTATCTAAGCATTTACCACCGCCGATGCCGATAATTAGATCGGCTTGATGCGTGACGACTGCGGCTTGGAGTCGATCGAGACTAGACTCACAACAGTCGGGAGTGTATCGTACTGTTTCGATCTCTAGCTCCGATCGATCGTGCAATGCCTGTAATTGACTCAGCTTGAGACTTTGCTCGCCACCGACGACGAGCGGACGTTGACCCAATTTAACAATAAAATCGATCGCCTCTGCTAGTGCCTGTTTTCCTCGCAATACACGAGCGGGAGCAACCTGCAAGGAAATCGCCATAGGATTGGTAGTCATGAATCTCGATCGGGGGAATAATTGAATGTTTGTAACGAATATTTTAGAGCCACTGCTACTATTATACGATTTTCAGCTCGATCTAGTCTCCAGACCGACTGTTACAGTTCTTGACAAGATGGCGATCGCGATCGATTGGGGTGGTAGGATGCAGGAAAATCCTACAACTAGCAGTTTTATGGCAACAAAACTAACTGGCAAAACACCGATATTTGGCGGTAGCACTGGTGGTTTACTCAGCAAAGCCGACGTAGAAGAAAAATACGCGATTACTTGGAACAGTCCCAAGCAACAAGTATTTGAAATGCCTACAGGCGGAGCAGCGACAATGGTATCTGGGGACAACCTCTTATACTTGGCGCGGAAAGAACAGTGTCTGGCTCTCGGCGGTCAATTGCGTAAATTCAAAATTACCAATTATCAAGTCTACCGGATTATGCCAAAAGGCGACACTACTTTACTCCATCCTAACGATGGTGTATTCCCCGAAAAAGTCAATGCAGGACGGGAAGCTCAAAATAGTGTCGATCGGAATATTGGCAGCAATCCTGAGCCTGCAAAACTCAAGTTTACTGGCAAAAGAACTATCGATTAGATTAGATTTTAATAATTATCTAGTTGAGGTGAAAACTTTATGTTCTCACCTCATTTTTTAGCTTTAAATAGTATCGGGTTCGATGCCCAATTCTCTTAGTTTTGCGGCGAGTCGCTGATTGCGATCGGATTCTGCTGCTAGAGCCTGCTCGGTGGTAGCCAGAGTTTGTGAAACATTTTCCAGTTCGCGAGTAGTGGATTCTAGCTCGATGGTAGCGGATTCTAATCGTTGGGAAACATCTTCAAATGAGAGAAATGGTTCTCCATCAGGTCGATAGATTTGCAATTCGGGTGGCGTACTCAGATCGAATTTAATTCCCAAACGCGGGCTAATCCAATCCTGCATGACGGGAATTTCTACGAGATAACCATCCGCTCTCTCCCATCCAGATAAAGCATTTGTATCGGGATCGTAAATATAGTATTCTTCTACGTCATGACGATCGTAAAAAGCCAACTTAGATGCCATCTCATTGGCGGTATTTCCAGGCGACAAAATCTCGAATACTACTTGCGGCGCAATATCATTTTCTTGCCACTGCTTGTAGGAACCACGATCTCCTTTCGGTCTGCCGAATGCGACCATTACATCTGGAGCCGCACGCCGTTTGGGATTGCCTTCTACCGGATACCAGAGCAAGTCTCCAGCAATGAAGACATTTTCATCATTGGTAAACAACCAATCCAGGTTATATTTAACGATCGTAATCCAGCGAAACTGTTTGGTATTGTCAGACATCGGCTTGCCGTCGCTGTCAGGATATTCGATTTGGTTGGGTGTCGGTAATTGAGCAACCATAGGTCAGCATTTGGTTACAGGGTTCGATAGTCTAATTGTACTTCAGGAATTAGGCTTTAGGGATCGGCGAACTTGTGAAAATGGAAGATCGAACAGCCAAGAATCATGAAATTTCCCTAATACCTAATACCTAAAGCCTAAAGTCTAACTTCTACATTTCCTTGATGATGACTTTATCGCCTTGAACTTCACCGACTAGAATTAAATGTGCGACACCCACAAATAAACCATTTTCCAGCACGCCAGGGATATTATTAAGGGTCTTTTCTAACTCAGCAGGATTATCGATCGAGTCAAATTTGACATCTACGACTAAGTTACCTTGATCCGTGACCACTGGGCCAGCTTTTTTGACACCCATGCGAAGCTGGGGTTTACCGCCTAATTTTTCGATCGCGCGCATGACAGGTGTAACCGCCATCGGGATAACTTCCACGGGGACGAGGAAAGTACTGCCGAGTTTATCAACTAACTTAGTGTTATCAACGACGACGATAAACTGCTTCGCCAGCGCATCGACGACTTTTTCTTGAGTATGCGCCGCACCACCGCCTTTGATCAGATTTTTATGAGGATCGACTTCATCAGCACCATCGATCGCAATATCGATCCGATCGGCTTCATCAAGCGTCGTTAAGGGAATACCATACTGTTTAGCCAGCACTGTCGCTTGAAACGAAGTCGGAATGCCTTTGACGTTAGTAATTTCGCCTGCTGCCAACCGTTTGCCGATAAACTCGATCGCATACGCCGTCGTCGAACCAGTCCCCAATCCCACGATCGAATTAGACTGTACTCGCGCCGCCGCAGCCTTCCCAACTTCCTGCTTCATCAAATCTTGTGGTGTCATGATCTTCTAAATCTCATAAAATGTCCGTCGATCCACTTTATCAGTCAATTGGAGCTAGAATCTACATTCTCTCGTCCCAAACAATCGCTCTCCCATCTCCCATCTCCCCAGATCAAAACCCCCAGCCCAAAGACTAGAGGTTCCGTTTTCAAATATTTAGGTCAACCGCAACGCCGTTTTACCTCAGTTTATGACCTGGTTAAAACCAGGTGGGTACCGGAAGTTCGTGCTTATAGTTTCTGAATACAAAAGTTCAGTTTACTGCCGCTAGAACAACATGAGTTCCCGTAAAAAATTCAAGCATAGATCAAAAAACGTTATTGGCAGTCACCAACGCCGCAGCCAGACCATTCTTGTATTCTAAGGGGAGGAAGCTCGATCGGTCAAGGTGGGGATGGGTGGATCGATCGTCTTTGAGCAAGGAGTAGCCGAAATTGTTATAAAGTCCCACACAGGCACATCTAGCGGGCTAGATCGCTTACTGTTTCTCCACAGCAATACTTTTGCGCTTGCGTCGCTTGAGCATCAAGGTACCGATGCCAAAAACGATTAAACCTGGGATGGCAGAAGGCTCAGGCACAGCAGTGGGTTCGATCGGGGCAGCGAGTCCAGTCAAATTGAATCCAGCACCCGTGCCGATTTGACCGAGGGAAGTCGCGTCACCCGTACTGAGATCGATCGAATATAGAGAAGCTGCCGTGCTACCATTGGGCGCGAACGCTGCAAAGGCATTATTTACACCATTACTGGGCGAAAAAATATCAAATCCGCCAATCGTATCAACGTTAACACCTAAAGAACCGATCGTGGTCAGAATGCCGTTGTTTGGTGTAGCTTGGAGCAATAATACATCCAGGTTAGAGTCGATACTAAAAAGCTGAGTCGTGCGTCCGGCAGGTACTCCCGCAAAATTGTTGGTGTAAGCAGAAGCCGTAACCGCAGGACTAACTCCCGCGTTCCGGTCTCCAGCCGCATAAGCCAGATTGCTATCGACATTAGTTGCGCCGAGTCCACCCCCAGCGATGCGGAAATTTTGCCCGTTGGAACCTGTAATTCTGAGTGCGTCTGCGGCTGGATTGAAGTCTACTCCTGATGTAGTGTCGCCATTGAAAGTAGATGTGAACGTATTGACACGAGTAGCATTACCGCTACTAGGATCGATCTCGAACACTCCAGTACTCGTAATCCCATACAGCCGACCGTTAGCTGGGCGATAGTCGATGCCCAGTAGCGCATCGCTTAGAGTGGCTCCAGTCACACTGCGCGTCGTTGTAGAGCCAGGAGTAGCAGAATCGAAGAACACTAGCGTGTTGCCTTCAGTTAAACCCGTGAGTGCAACACCGCTGGCAGATCTACTGACACTAAAAAACTCAAACATCGTAGCTACAGACATTACCGCAACTAGGGTACCAAGCTTACTCAATTTCATTGTCAAGTTCCGATTACTAATTTGGATGTACCTTTCCAATGGATGAGTCATTTAAGCGATCGATCTATCCATCTAATTCACAATACGCAGGCGATCGGAAAATGGATCTCTTTCATTAGGCAGATTTTCAATCAAAACTACTTCACAAATCCACCGTTTTCTCTCGGCTCAGGCTTTCTGGCTATCTGCTGGTTATGTGCTGTTACGGCGATCGATCGTCCACCCAATCTGTCATCGGTGCTTCACCCTGGCTAAAATTTAGGGTAGTAGTAGGGGCAATTCATGAATTGCCCCTACTACTACCCTAAATTTCATACTCACATTCAGCATCGCCAGAATATCTACTTCTTGGCGCGGGCACTTAGACATTTACGCAATTTGTCGCTGACAGCCGAACCGTCCTGCAACTCAATATTTACCACCGACTTACCGTCCATTGCTAAATCGTAACGGTTTGTGCTTTTCCCACCCGTTAAGCTAGCTTCTAAGTTTGGTATGGCTAGCTCAATCACCCCAAGTGATGTGTTGGTCAATGTCAATGTATGGTTGGCAGCTTTCACTGTTTGCGGCTTATAATTATCCTGGCTCAGTGTGACACTAACGATTTTGGGGCTGGCTGGACGGGGTATATTGCTGCTAAGGAAGGCTAACGATCCGTTTTTGGATTTCCCACCCAACCCTGATATCATCACAATCTCACCCTTTCGTGAATAAATAGCCGCACAAGACCCACCATTTTTACCCTCGGAAAATTCCCATTCACCATTCATATATGCTTGGTACTTAGGACTCTTTATAATACGTTCTTGCTCTGCTAAATTGCCTTGCAGGGCACTCGTTACCGAAGAAATTGCATCCATTTTTGCCTTGAACGGATCGGGTTGTGGCGCAGCGGATGAGCCTGAGTTAGAACCCCCTCCATTCGGTTTTTTTGCACATACGGGAACCCGTTGTATACCCATGATGGTTGTACCAACCTGTACCTCGCCAGGACCAGGGCCATTCCCACAAACATAGTTAGCCTGAACCGAAGGCACCCAACTTGCCCATACCAGTAAGCCCACGATCGATCCTGTCAGATTTGCAACCGATAAGAATTTCAAAATATAACCTCTTTCCCGAACAAATATGAAATATCGTAACCGCCAAGTTAGTTGGGATCTCAACGATCGACTCTAGTTCGATCGAAGAAAGACACCCACCAAATCTGATGTTACATTATTGGTGCATCCGCTCGATAATATTTTAGATCTCAGCCCGATCGGATAAAGTTTTGGCAGAGTTAACGCGATCGAACCTCACTCAGAGCAAGATTCTCCGTATGATAGGCTCGCGCGAACGTGCGGTAACCCGTACCCTACCCTTGCTTGCCATGCCCTACCTCAGTCGGCTAAATTAGCACTCAGAAGTCGAGAGTGCTAAAAACTCATAATAAATATGGCATCATTATCGTTAACAGTATCCACAGTCAAGCCTTTAGCCGATCGCGTTTTCGTTAAAGTCAGCGCATCCGAAGAAAAAACCGCAGGTGGAATCCTGCTGCCCGATACAGCTAAAGAAAAGCCCCAAATCGGCGAAGTCGTTCAAGTTGGCCCTGGCAAACGTAACGAAGACGGGACTCGTCAAGAACCTGAAATTAAAATCGGCGATAAAGTTCTTTATTCCAAATACGCTGGTACCGACGTAAAGCTCGGCGGCGACGAATATGTGCTGTTGTCCGAAAAAGACATCCTAGCAGTAGTCGGCTAATAAGTGTCACTTGTCACTAACATCTAACCCTCTACACCTCTAAATTTAAAGATTATGGCAAAGCGAATTATATACAACGAAAATGCTCGTCGCGCGCTCGAACGCGGGATGGACATCTTGGCTGAAGCGGTAGCAGTTACCCTCGGCCCCAAAGGTCGGAATGTCGTCCTGGAAAAGAAATTTGGCGCACCCCAAATCGTTAACGATGGTGTCACCATTGCTAAAGAAATCGAACTCGAAGATAACGTCGAAAATACTGGTGTAGCCTTAATTCGTCAAGCTGCATCCAAAACTAACGACGCTGCTGGCGACGGTACTACTACAGCTACCGTACTGGCTCACGCGATTGTCAAAGAAGGTTTGCGTAACGTTGCGGCTGGTGCCAACGCGATCGCCCTCAAACGCGGTATCGATAAAGCAACTGGATTCCTCGTTGAGAAAATCGCGGCTCATGCTAAACCCGTTGAAGATTCCAAAGCGATTGCTCAAGTAGCATCGATCTCCGCTGGTAACGACAACGAAGTCGGCGAAATGATTGCCAACGCGATGGATAAAGTCGGTAAAGAAGGCGTAATCTCTCTAGAAGAAGGTAAGTCGATGACTACCGAACTAGAAATCACCGAAGGGATGCGCTTTGATAAGGGTTATATCTCCCCTTACTTCGCTACCGACATGGAGCGGATGGAAGCGGTTCTCGAACAGCCTTACATCTTGATTACTGACAAGAAAATCAACTTGGTTCAGGATCTCGTGCCCATCCTTGAGCAAGTAGCTCGTTCGGGTCGTCCTTTGTTAATCTTAGCTGAAGACATCGAAAAAGAAGCTCTCGCAACCTTAGTAGTCAACCGTCTCCGTGGCGTATTAAACGTTGCAGCAGTTAAAGCTCCTGGTTTTGGCGATCGTCGTAAAGCTATGCTAGAAGATATCGCAGTATTAACTGGTGGTCAACTAGTAACTGAAGATGCTGGTTTGAAACTAGACGCGACTAAACTAGAATCTTTAGGTCAAGCACGTCGGATTACAATTACTAAAGATAGCACCACGATCGTTGCTGAAGGCAATGAAGCTACTGTTAAATCGCGTTGCGAACAAATCCGCCGTCAAATGGACGAAAGCGATTCTTCTTACGACAAAGAGAAGCTTCAAGAGCGTCTGGCTAAATTAGCTGGTGGTGTTGCAGTTATCAAAGTTGGTGCTGCTACCGAAACCGAAATGAAAGACCGCAAACTGCGCTTAGAAGATGCGATCAACGCAACTAAAGCCGCAGTTGAAGAAGGAATCGTGCCTGGTGGCGGTACGATTTTAGCTCACCTGTCTCCTGAACTCGAAGTTTGGGCGCAAGCTAACCTCAAAGACGAGGAGTTAACTGGTGCGCTCATCGTGACTCGTGCTCTTTCCGCTCCGCTCAAACGGATTGCTGAAAACGCCGGACAAAACGGTGCCATTATCGCCGAGCGCGTCAAAGAAAAATCCTTTGATGTCGGCTACAATGCAGCCACCAATGAGTTCGTAGACATGTTTGAAGCTGGGATTGTCGATCCTGCAAAAGTAACTCGTTCGGCTCTACAAAATGCCGCTTCGATCGCCGCTATGATCCTCACGACTGAGTGCATCATTGTCGATAAACCAGAACCTAAAGACGGTGGTGCTGGTGCTGGCGGCCCGATGGGTGGTAATGACTACGGCGATTACTAAATCATAGTTTCAACGATTTTTATGCGGATTTTCCGTTAGGCTTGATAGCTACCTTCATCAGAGGGTAGCTATTTTTAATTTAGCTAATATAGTAATCACTTAGATTTAATATTAATCAAGATTTAGTTATTGAAAAGTTCCTAAGCAAGATGTTACAATCAGCTTATAATCCGTAAAATTTTAGAACATGAGGTCGCGTATCGACTCTTTCATCTGAAATTGATGACGCTGATAGACGCTCCAAGCTAAAATAGAAAGAGTCAAGTCGTAGCAAGGTCAAAATTATGACAGTTCGACCAAGATATAGTAGAGAAGAATTTGCACAACATGGCGATGAGATCTATGAGTCGCAGGTTGAAGCAGCCGATCGTGGTAAGATTGTGGCGATTACCTCTCGGCGCGGCTACACCAACGATATCGACACTGGAGCCTTTGAAATCGATGCGAGTGAAATAGTTGCCTGCGCTCGACTTGAAGCTCATCATCCAGATGCTCAAATCTGGATCGTTCGCATTGGTTCCCGTAACGTTCGCCGATTCGGTGGGTGCATAAATAGAACCAGATGATTACTGGCATCGTTCGCGATCTCGAACCGATTATTCCACTTTCAATCTGTGGATCTGATGGCAAGGTTTATATCCAAGATGCAATTATCGATACCGGATTTGATGCTTGGCTTTCTCTACCTCCAGACTTAATCGATCGGTTGAAATTATTGCAGGGGAAGCATTTGTGACTCGCGCACCGCTTATGACCTAAATTTAGTGTGAAGGTAGATCGAATTTTTACGTAAAGGTTCCTGCTCTGACTGTAGTAGCTAACGATCGAACTTTTATCGATCGGCTCGAATCGCAATTTTAAAGCTATTTATTAAATCTAATTCGATTGTTAATAAATCGGAATCATATTAGACATGAAATTAATATTAATTGGCATCTCTTTTTCAATTGGTTTTCTATTCTTAGGAGTTTCTACCTCTCTATTTATCCAAGGAAATCTATCAGATGACGATCGAGATGGTGCTGTGGGATGTTTGATACTCGGTGCGCCGCCAACAGCATTAGGTAGTTGGTTATTGTGGGATTTACGCCGCCAGAAACGCGATCGCCAGCGATCTAGTGTATTAGAGTTAGAATCGATTTTTTTACAACAGTTACAGGCAAATCAAGGAGATATTACGGTCGTGAGTTTTGCCGTAGCGTCGAAATTGCCACTGGAAGAAGCTAAAAAATACTTAGAGATCAAATCAACTCAGCTTAATAGTACGTTCCATATTAATGAAGCAGGTGGTACTTCATATCATTTTGAGATTTAGATGATAATAGCTGAATTAATATAAAATTTTAGAAGTTGACTTGAAAACTGAATATTTTAGCATTAATGACAATCTGGTTGAATTTATTCGGAATTATCGCGATCGGGTGCGGTATCGTTTTTAAAAATAGCGGTATTACCGTGGCTGGATGTGCGATCTCACTGGGATTATCCCTGCCGATTATTTATCGGAGTATTCGCCCTAAAATTCCCAAATCGCTATCTTCAGTTCAACAAACCCGCATTGTAATTGCGATCGCGATTCCGATGGTTATCTTGAGTTTGCTCAAGATTTTTGGCTTCTTTACTTACATTGGCGGATTATCGGCAGGAACCGATTGGAGTGCGGTGGGTGCGTTAGGATTGTGGGGTGGCGCGCTCGGACAAACTGCGATCGCAACCATCGCCGCTTTTGTATCTTGGCGACAGTATGTAGTCTCGCGCGATCTAACGATCGAACAAAATCGGCTCAATCGCCAACAAAATATTATTACTCAGCAACAAACGATCGATAATTATTTTCAGGGCATTTCCGATTTAGTATTAGATGATGATGGTTTTCTTGAAGATTGGCCGCAAGAGCGTGCTTTTGCAGTGGGACGAACGGGAGCATTATTAGGTAGTGTTAATGCTGCGGGAAAAGCGCGGGTAATTCGCTTTTTATCGCGCTCTAAATTGTTGACTCCCCTCCAACGCGATTTGCGGCTGGGAAAGGTGATTTTGAATGGGAGTGGGGGTTATGATGAAGATCGGATTAGTGGCGTGCGAGTCATCGATTTGGGGGTAATGCTGGCGGGTGTGGACATCTCACAAACCGATTTGCGATGGACAGATATCAGCGATGCTAATTTAATTCGGACTAATTTACGCGGTTGTAATTTATCGAAAGCAAATTTAGCGAGAGCAATTCTTTA
>NZ_JANPLS010000443.1:0-4232 GCF_031422475.1 Chamaesiphon sp. VAR_48_metabat_403 | reverse complement strand
GTTCTGGAATAGCCTCTCTACTGGCGAACAAGATCGCCTTGTCGAAGCCGCTCACTTTGAACTGGGTAAAGTGCCCCAAATGGCCGTCAAAGAGCGGATGCTCCACCGCTTCAATCAAGTCGATGGCGAACTTGCCAAGCGAGTTGCCAAAGGGTTGGGAATGCCAGCACCGACCGAGCCAGCGACCCCCAACCACGGTCAAAAGTCACCTGCACTCAGCCAAGAACACACCACCAAGACCGCCAAAGGTCGCAAAGTGGCAATTCTCGCCGCAGATGGTGTCAATGCCGCTCAGATCGCTACCATCAAGCAATCCCTGAGTGCAATGCACATCAACTCCGAAGTCGTGTCGCTGTATGGCGGATCGATCGTCAATAGCGACGGTGGTAAGATTGCAGTCGATAAAACCTTCTTGACTACTGCATCGGTGCTGTACGACGCGATCTATGTACCAGGTGGTGCTAAGAGCGTTGAAGCACTCACCGCCCACGGCGACCCCTTGAGCTTTATCCATGAAGCCTTCAAGCACTTCAAACCGATGGCGGCAACTGGTGAAGGTGTCGATCTGATGATGCAAGCCGATCTCAAGGGGATTGATGCTAGCCAAGTTAATGGCAAGATGAGTGCCCAGTTGGGTGTCGTCGCCAGCCGCGATACCTCGGACATGGTAACCTTCACCAAAACTTTTATCGATGCGATTAAGGAGCACCGCTTCTGGACGCGTCCCGTTCCTGGTACGGCATCTGTTAAGGCAGCAGCCGCGAAGATGCTGATGGAAAAAGAGCAGGTAGCAGCTTCTTAGGGATTAGGGGGTAGGGGCGTAGATCTACCCACCCCGCCCTTTGGGCACCCCTCCGAGGAGGGGATTTTTTGTCCTCGTCTTCGATCTCCGATCTCGATCGAATATCTACCTTTCGACCGATCGCATGTCTAACTTCCGAACGATGCCTTAGAGCTGGAATTTTTGTAATCTGGTTATTAGCGATTAAAAGCTAATTTAACACCGAAATTATTAGATAGCAGCTATGGCAGATGAAACTTTGCAACAAGATCTACAAGATTCAGAGCAACCAATTGCGGTTAATGCTGATGAAAAAATCAAAATACGGACACCTGAAATCGATGCAACTCAGATTGAAGATCCAAGAGCAGTTTTTGCCGATCGCGATCGTTCTTTCTTAGAATATGTGATGGCTGAAGGTGGTTTCGCCGACCCTTATGATGCCAGAGACTTTACCGAAGTTGTATTTCGGATTATGCGGGATTTGATGACAACAGAAGCAGCCGATCGGGTTGCCGACGAGTTGCACGAACCAGTCATGCCCACCGATGAAAAAGCCTTACAGATGGAAGTAACGGATCTATGGAAAGATAGCAATCCGATTGTAGCGTTCTTGAGTCGGGTACGTCCACCTTGGCAAGGCCCTGGTATTTTTAAAATTGATTCGAGTCGGTTCTTTTTCCGTGCGGCTAATGAGGGCGGTTTAGAACGCGATCCCGTTAATAAAGATGCCGATCGCAAACATGCAGTTAAAGCTGTATTTACTGCCACTAAGCGAGAACTTTCGCCTGAGCGGATCGCCGAAATTGCCAGTTGGCTGCCGACCGACGGCGTACAAGAACTCTGGGATGAAGCGTAGTTGCGATCGCGAATATTAACGTTAAATTACTGGGGCACCAATGCTGAAACAATACATCAATTGCAAGGTTGTTGGTGCCTAAATATATTAAAAATATTTAATAAATTATAAAATCATGTCCGCAGAAAATATCTTTAAAATTACTAACTTTCTCTGTCAAGATTTGAACTTACCTCATGAATCAGTCCAACTAGCTTTAAAGCAAACTCATTCTAGTCGCGGTACTTTGCCGATTGTACTGTGGCAATATGGCTTAGTAACTTTGTCTCAGCTAGACCGGGTTTTTGAAATATTTGAATTTTACAGTTGCTAGCAAAAAAAATATCTAACGATACTAGACATCTATTACTTGCAAATCGCAAATTCAAAATAGAATTCGGTTGAAAATTAAATCTTAATTATTCATAAGTTAAATATTAAAAATATGTTAAATTAGGTAATGAGCAGATCTTCACTCACGGCCCTATGAATATAAATCCGCAGCGGGATTTACTAATTACAGCAACCGTGCGATCGCAAAAATTATTAGATCGCATTCCGCATTTGGCTTGGCTGATGACCGATCGCGGGCGGATGATTGCTGTCAATCAGCACTGGTGCGAATATGCAGGTCAATGTTATCTTAGCGATGCCAAGCTGTGGCATCAGGGTCATGCTTGCCCGATCGTGAGTATTGATGAGGTAGCATCTGTGAATGCAGGTGCAGAGACAAGTTATCGGAACTTTGAAGATAATTTGCAATTGGCCGATCGCGATCGGTTCGCGATCGGGTGGGAGGAGGCTAAAAGATGGCAGACACCCTTAAAAATTAAGCTGCAATTTAAAGGAATTGCCGAGTGGGAGTGGTTCGAGCTGGAATTAGAGCCAGATAACGATGAATTAGGCACAGTCTGGATTTGTACGGCGACGCGGTTGGGTGGAGAATTAACCATCCCCGCCCGCCAATCGACCCAATTTTTAGCAGCATTGCTAGATTGCGCTTCTGATGGCATCGTTGCCTGCGACGATAAAGGACGGTTGGTGTTATTTAACCGGATGGCACAAGAATTTCATGGTTTGCCGCCGGAACCACTGGCACCAGAAGAGTGGGCTAAATATTACGACCTTTATCATGGCGATGGATTGAAGACTCTCGATAAAGCAGAGATCCCGCTATTTCGCGCCTTACAAGGAGAGATAGTCATCGGGCAAGAGATGACCATTAAACCCAAGCAGGGGCTACCTAGATCGCTGGTAGCCAATGCCAAAGCAATTTATAACGCAACGGGTGAAAAACTCGGTGCAGTCGCTCTGATGCAGGATATAACCGCTTACAAACAAGCCCAAACCGATCGCCACCACGCTCAAAGCTACAGCCAACGCCTATCAACAGCATTACAAGTAGCTAAAGTTGGGGCGTGGGAGTGGAATATCCACACCAATAAGATCTTTTGGACACCAGAATTTGAAGCCCTATTTGACTACGATCCGGGAACTACCGCCCAAACCTATGCAGAATGGTTGGCGCGCATCCATCCTGACGATCGCCAGCGAGTGGAAACCATACTTAAAGCCGCGATAAATCGACAAGTACCCGAATATCGGTGCGAATATCGAATTGTCGTTCGCGACGGCCAGATTCGCTGGATCGATGCAATTGGCGAACTACATACCAATGAAGCTGGTGAGCCGCAGATGTCGGGTTTAATTTACGATATTACCGAACGCAAACGCAATATCGAAGCCCTCCGTCGCAGTGAAGAGTTTACACGCCGAGTCTTAGAAAGCAGTCCAGATTGTATTAAGGTCATCGACTCAGAAGGTGACATTATCTACATGAACGATGGCGGACGATCGCTGATGGAAATCGATGACTTCGCTAGCATTGCCAACACCAAATGGAGCGACCGCTGGCAAGGTCGAGAAGCCCAATCTGCCCAGATGGCAATCGATACTGCTAAAGCTGGCGGCATCGGTAGGTTTGAAGGCTATTGCGCTACTGCTAAAGGTACGCCAAAATGTTGGGAAGTCGTCGTTACGCAGATCCAAGCGGCGATCGATAATACCGTCCAATTTTTGGCAGTCTCACGCGATATTACCGAGCGCAAACAATTAGAGTTACTGACCAACAAACAAACCCAAGCTCTCCAAAATCTCAATTATTCGTTACTCTTGGCACATCCACTTTCATCATCGACCTCTGGTTCAGCGGCATCATCGTCGCAGGGTTGTTGTTTTCTATTTTTTATAGAAGATCAAAAATTCCCTCGGTCGCGGCAAGCATCGCCCTGTGCGCGTACGTCGGTTTCCAGGGGATCCTCAAGGATCGCGCTCTCGACTACGCGCGCGATTACGCCCGCAGCCGCGGGCTGCAGGACGCGGACATTGCCGCGCATCCGCGCGCCGTTTCGCCGTTCAACTGGACCGTGTTCGTGAGCGACGCGCGCGAACACAATTTCGCGCACATCAATCTCGTGCGCGAGGCGCCCCGCAGCTATGCGTCGGGCGACGGCTTTGTCGCGAAGCTCGATGCCGCTTTCCAGCCGCGCGCCACCGCGCGCTGGGAGACGCGCAGTCGCTATGGCGAGGGCGCGCTCGGCAAGGAGGCCTGGG
>NZ_JANPLS010000442.1:0-15223 GCF_031422475.1 Chamaesiphon sp. VAR_48_metabat_403 | reverse complement strand
GGACGGGGAGACTGGGGGACGAGGGGATTGGGAATCGATCTATTCTATTTTATTCTTCCTCCCACATCTCCCACGGTGGTTGAGCGGAGCCGTTGGCGATAGCCTGCCGTAGGCACAACCACACCTCCCACACCCCTCGCTCCCCGCTCCCAAATTACTTCTGTACTTGATAATGAAGGAAAAGTTCGCCAGCGATCGCATCGACGTTTAATAATGTTAATTTAGGTGCTGAATCTGGTGTAAATCCCGCTCCAGATACTGGCGTGGGCGAAGCAGTACCACCATAAATAACCGGGCAAACAGTCAGCCACAATTCATCGATAAATCCAGCCGCGAATAAACTGGCTGCTAATTCCGATCCGCCGAGAAAGCAAATATGTTCTAGATTTAATTCGGCAAGTTTAATCTTCACAACTTGCCAATCGATATCTTTACCATCGGGAGTTTCGCAGACAAGAATCTGACTGAAACTATCGCGTTCGTGCCAATCAGTCGCACCAGTAGTAGTTGTCAATAACCATCGATCGATCGGTTGACTGAAAAATGGTAATTGTGGATCGATTTTGCCACTGCGCGAACAAATAATTTGGGGTGGTTGAGCTGGTTTGCCACGATCGATCCTGGATTGAATCAATGCTGGTTTATTGACTAATACCGCACTTCCCCCATCACCGAGGGTACCGCTACCGACTAAAATCGCGTCAGCTAGAGCCATTTGCGCTTCTAGGTGTGCCGAATCTCGATCGGAGCTAAATGTTGGCGGCGATTTAGTCGCATCCGCAATTTTGCCGTCGGCTGTCATTGCTAGTACGAGCGTTGTTTTCATGAAGATTAATTCCAGCAATATTTATCGACAATCGATCGTAGAAGTCCCGATATTTTAGCTATTTAATTTAATCGCCTAGCCAATCAGCCGACTGAAAACTTCATGGTTTCGTCCCGGCATCAGAATCTCTAGAGTATTGTGGGAGTAAGATAACCGAATGCCATGAGACTTTGCAAAACCAACCTGAATCAGTTTAAACTGTTGCCATTCAAGATCGGGATAGATCGTCAAGCGATCTTCCTCGATCGAATGTGAGTGGAGTAGCCTAATTGGTATCATGGCAATTCTCGATCGTAGCTTAATACAGCCGTTTTAAGACATAATCAGTCAGATCCCCCAAGGCTTGAAGTGAAGTAGAAGCATCTAAACCCTCGATTTGCGCCAATGCCAACTGCGCGTGGTGCTTGGCTAATTCGCGAGATTGGTTAATTCCCGTACTGTTGCGGACTAAACTTAAAGCCGCTTCCAAATCTGCCGGATCTGCAAATTCAGTCGCGATTAAATCGACCAATTGCGGATACTCTTGCATAGCATATAATGTCGGTGCAGTCAAGTTCCCACTTGCTAAATCCGAACCAGCAGGTTTGCCCAAGACTTCATCAGAAGCCGTAAAGTCGAGAATATCATCGACAATCTGGAAAGCTAACCCCAAATTACGTCCATACAGATACAACCGTTCGCAAGTTGCCATCGGCGCGTCGCTGAGTACGCCCGCAGCTTTGGCACTATTAGCCAGTAGGGACGCAGTTTTGTAGTAACTTTTTTCTAAATAGGCTTCGATCGAGAAATCGGTTTCAAATTGATTCAATCCTTGCTGAATCTCGCCTTCAGCTAAGTCCATAATCACCTGTGAGAGCAGTTTGACCACTTCGAGGTTATCTAAGTTCGCCAGATACCAAGACGACTGAGCGAACAGGAAATCGCCTGCTAGCACGGCAATCCGATTATCGAACAGGCTGTGTACCGTCGGTACGCCTCGGCGAGTATCGGCAGTATCGACAACATCATCGTGGACGAGACTAGCCGTGTGGATCATTTCGGTAATTTCTGCCAGCCGACGGTGGCGCGGGGTAATTTCTTCCCCCGGCATTGTCGCCCGTGCGACTAGCAAGACAATCGCTGGACGCAACCGTTTGCCCCCAGCTCCGAATAAATGTTCGGCGGCTGCGTACAAAATGGGGTGGCGGGCACCAACGAGTTTTTTGAGGTTTTCTGTCAAGGCTTGTAATTCAGCTTCAACAGGAGTAAATACAGATTTCACTGAGGTCATCGATCGAGCGGCTCAGAGGATGAGTTTACGAAAGTTTACATATATTCTAAGCTATTTTTCCTTTGGATAGGGAATAGGAGCTAGGGAATAGCGAAAAGTGCGGTTTTGTGGCGCGTTTGAACCGATTTGAGTTTTTTGAAGTTTCAGGATTTTCGCCCTAATTTCTAACTTAGGCAACTGGTACTGTGGGGAGAACGATCTGCTCTACTACGGGGCGAGCGGGCAGCCATTGGGTGGCAAGTTGGGCAAATTGAGCCGGATCGCCACTGACGACAAAGGTAGTCGGCTGAGCTGGGCGACGGCTGTGGATGCCGAGGAGATTGAGTTCTTTAGCGGCGGCGGTGACGACGGCGATGGCTGGATTGACGAAACTAATGCTTTCGGGTACGAATTTTCGTAAAATTGGTTCGAGGTGAGGATAATGGGTACAACCATATACTAGAGTATCGATCGACCGAGCGAGTAGGGGTTGAAGATATTCTTTAGCAATGGCGAGGGTAGATGGTTCGGCGAGGCGATTATTTTCGATCGCGGGGACGAATTCCGGGCAAGCAACCTGCCAAACTTCGGCATGAGGATTTGCCTCACCAATGGCTGTCAGATAAGCGTTACTGGCGACGGTAGCAGGAGTAGCAATTACCCCAATTCGCTGCCCTTGTCGCGCCGCTGCTCTGGCTCCTGGTAGCACTACACCGAGAATCGGCAGATCGTATTCATCGCGGACGGTATCTAAAGCTAGAGCCGAACTGGTATTACAAGCGACGATCGCCATTTTGACCCGTTGCGATACCATCCAGTCTAGAGTTTGTCTGGTAAATTTGATAATTTCTGCGGCACTGCGGGTGCCATAGGGTACGCGCGCTGTATCCCCAAAATACAAAACCGATTCGTGCGGGAGCTGGCGATAGATTTCTTGCAAGACTGTCAATCCCCCCACACCACTATCAAACACGCCAATTCTAGAAATTTCGTCCGATGGGATTTGCGGGGTGGGAGTGAATCTGTCTTGCATGTTAGTCGAAAGAGTCTAGCAACTAGAAATGGTGGATTTAAACTTAGTTACGATCCTTGATGTATTGGATAATTCCTTTGGCAATGGCTTCTGCCATCACTTTTTGATAATCATCCCGTCGCAGTCGAGCCACTTCTTCTGCGCTAGTCAAATAACCAGTTTCGACTAGAATAGCGGGGATGGTCGATTTCCGCAATACCAGAAACCGCGCCGAGCGTACGCGCCGATCGTTCAAGTAGAAACCATTCTTGTTCACGTAATCTACCACCGTTCTGTGGACGGTATCGGCAAAAGATTGCCCGATATTGTAATGATATGTTTCTAAGCCATTGACATCGGGACGATTATCGATCGAATTGGCATGAATGCTGACAAATAACGTCGCACCTGCTTCTCTCGATATCGCGACGCGATCGTCTAGACCGACGTAATTATCGCCAGTACGAGTCATTTTGACTGCAATTCCTTGCTTTTCGAGAATTTCGGCGACGCGTTTGGCGATCGGTATAATTACATCTACTTCGCGCAAACCGCCCAATCCGATCGCACCAGGATCTCTACCGCCGTGTCCGGGATCGATCGCCACTAGCACGCGTCCGTTAGTCGGTTTGGCTGAGGGCGAGGTATCTTGCTTGGTGGGCGTAGGGCGGGTTGTTTGCGTCGCTCTGGGCACTGAGATCGGGACTTCTGCTGGCGGACGACCGACGGCAATGCGGGTCGTATTAGCAATCGGTTGGAGGTATACCCACCGACTTTCTAGATACTGACGGACGATATCCACTTTGACCCCATCAGCCCGCCGCACGAGGATGGAGATATCATCGCCTTGGGCACTAACAGTCAAGTACCGTTGGGATTCGGCGGGCACTTGATAGCCTGGAGCCAATCTCGCATTGGGAATCGTCACCCGATAACTCCCAGAGGGGATATCCCACCCGGTTGTATATTTGAGCTGCGTCCTACTCGATCGATCGAGCTGTAATAAAATGCCCGTCCGAGTAGGATCGATCGCAATATAATTGACTGGTGCCAGCGCGGTATTTGAGGCAACTACTCTAGGACGAGCTGGTTGAGCGACTACAACTTGACCGTTTTCGTTAAAAACTGCCACCGGGCCGACTGGCGCGCCGCGCGGAAACGACTGAAGGGGTTGGGGAGTAGGCAGTTGCACCGACCACTGCTTATTCGTACTGGCTTGGATTAATACCTGCTGCGGATCGATGCTGTACCCAGGATCGAGTTCTAAGACCATTCTCGCCCGATCGGGATCGACTTGACCGACGCGGAGCGATTTAACGCCATTACTGAGTACTTGAGAAGATGTGGGCTGATTGAGTCGGGTATCGGGGAGATCGACGATCAACCTACTGGGGTTAGCCAGCATTTGAGCTTCAGGTTTCACCGCCGAGCTGGTAGTAAAATCAATGCGATTCTCGGTTGCATTATATTGCCACGATAAAATTTCGGCGGCAGATGCTGGCGATACCATTACGAAACTGACAATACTGGGGAATAACCAGTTGTATCTCACAATACTTACTCCTATGTAGGGACTATCTGGGCAAATTCGGTTTTGGGGTTAGAGTCGGTAAAGTCGTCGATCCGCGTTCGGGAACTGGAATAGTCACATACCAATCGATCGGATTTTCGCCAGTAAACTGAACTCGCTTAGGATTGATGGTATATCCAGGCTGTAGTTCTAGAACCAGCCTAGCAGTAGTGCCATCGAATTGCCCGACGCGCAAAGATCTAAAATTGCCTGTTAATTTTTGAGTGATAGTTGGCTTGGGGAAAGCAATTCCCGGCAAATCGATCACCAGTCGCGTCGGATTAAATAGCATTACAGCTTTGGGCTGCACCCCAGCATCTGTTTTGAAATCTAATCTATTTCTGCTCGGATCGAATTTCCACGATGCCAATTGACCAGCATCGGCGGGGGCGGCTAGCAGACCTAAACTAAAGATACTAACGAGTAAAAATTGCAATCTCACTTCACTATATTCCATCCTTAACAGTGGACACGATTTCCAGTCGATCGATGCTCGTTGTGGTCGATCGCGCCTGGTTGCTCTAATACCAAGCGTCTGCATTCGCATGAGCTACCAGATCGATAATTGACGCACTTTGAGTCATTTCTCTATCTCAGAGGCTACACCCACGCGTAGCCCCTGGTGATGTCAGATCGTGCTGTTTTATACTAACGAGTCTGTAGAAAACTATCTGTTACCATCGACGTTTCGTGGGGAGCAGATGTGCCAATTGCGATCGACGTTGGCACTTATTTAAGATGAACTAACATATCATATTGTTTCTGTTTGCTGCGAAAAATCAACATTTTGGTACTCTATGGTAAAGTACCATGAATTTGGTCTTTGGTTCTAAAATCGAGCCATCAGACCTGCGATTGCTAATCGCTGTCTGCCACAGTAGCAAGATGAGCCAGTCAGTTCCAAAGGCTCTAAATCCGCCAGAGATTCGATCTGTTAACAGCGGTCGATCGTGCCGCCTTGTCAAGATCTGACTCTAAATCGGTCTAGTAGTTCCAGGTTAACTATCCTCACAGAGTCTAACCATATAATTCCCGCTTTTTCAACCTGACTAGCTAAATTAGGATGGCGATCTCAATTATTTTACCGTTACGACAGCATGGGATCGATGAAGATTTGCTGTTTGAGTCTGCATACTCGGCGCGATGTCTCCCAATTCTCGATGTATGGCTAGTAGGTATTGGTGTCGATCGCTGTTAACGATCGCGGGTGGCACATGCTAACCTAGTGGGATCGATCGAGTTCGATGCTACATTTTTATTTTTTCTAAATCTGCCGATCGATTCGATCGGACAATTGCTCTAATCATCAATATGGGAACTAATAAAAATCGAGGTTGTGGTTGTTTGAGAATACCACTATCTGTCATCATTTTGATGTTAGGTGGTAGCTATTGGTGGTTGATTTATCTAGGTAACTTTAATAAGATCGCTAAACTGTTGCCGCCGATTCAATTACCACATCCGATTGCCAATCTGTTCCCCTCACAATCTACTAGTAGCAAACCTTTACCACTGCCGATACCCACAGGGTTGCCACCAGTTGCCATTCGACAGCCTGTAGCGGTTGCTTCTGAGCCACCAAAGATCGATAAACCTAAACCTCAAGCTTCACCTTCACCAATTGCCGCATCACCACCACCCACCAATCTCCAGAATTCCTGGGAGAAAAAAGCAATTAGGGGTATTTATTTAAGTCGCTATCAAATTACTAATAATGCTGACGAGCAAACGATTCGACAGCGGGTTCGGTATTATCGATCGCAAGGGATAAATACGATAATTCATGGCGTGTGGGGGAATGGCTGCACGATGTATGATAGTGAAGTTATGCAGCAAATGTTGGGTGCGAAAAGCTGTCCCAATTTGTTTCAAGATCGCTGGCTGGAATGGACGATCGATGAAGCCCACAAACAGGGGATGCAGGTTCATGCTTATTTTGAAAAAGGGATTAAAATCGATAAAGATAGTCCAATTTTCGACCGAGCGATTGCTAAAAAATGGATCGTACCGGGAGTCGATCGCACCTATGCTAAAGTCGAACATTATGTCTTAGATGTTGAGGTGCCAGAAGTTGCCGATCTGTTTAAAAAGATGCTGGCAGAATTTGTCGTTAAATATCCAAAAATCGATGCAGTGCAATGGGATGACTATCTTGGCTATCATGCCGAATTGCCTGGTAAGGTAGATCGAACTGCGAGTTTGACAACTTTCGTCCAACAACTAATTGCTGGTATGAAGGCGGCGAATCCAGCGGTTAGCTTCGATCTTTGTCATCACAATCCATACTGGGCAAAACGTTATTTTGCTGCTGATTGGGAAAAGTGGAAAGTCGATCGGGTCTTTATTCAAGACTATAATGAGAAAAATTTTAAAGACGAACTAAACTATGCTGTTAATTATGCTGGCGTGGCAATTACCGATGGACAACTGCATCGTTTAAAAGAATTGACTGTCAATCCTAAAATTAAAGGCATTCTCATTTTTCCTCTTGCTGGCAAACCAGAAGAAACCGCCGCCCGCGTCCAAAAGATCGATCGAGAAAATAACAAGCCTGCATTAATTCCTAAGGTAACAAATAACTAACCAATCTAATTCTATCGCAACTGTATTTTTTGCGGCTGAGGTTGATAATCTTGACAACCAATCGCCTCTTCCGAGCAAGCAATGTGAGGATTGACAGTACACTTGAGATAACAACTATTGGTAACATATTGACACTTGTGGCAAGGCACTTGATGTAACCGCTTAACATAGATAAATCCAGTTTTCCAGTGATGTGCTAAAGTCCAGCAACCACCAAATATGATGCCCCAAGTCAGAATAAAGCAAACTATAATCATTGGTTAATTAAACTCCGCACGCGCAAGTTGTTGCAATACTAATTCTGGCTCTAATGTTTGCCAAAACCGTTGAATTTGACAGCTAACTAGCTCTGAATGAAAGTGGTGAAAAAAGTGACCGCCTGTTGTAGATCTCCAGATTTTATCGCCAGTTTTAAAATAACTGTTCCAACCATAAAGTGCGGGTGAAGTAATTACTGGATCGTTCTGAGAGCCACAAATCATTACAGGCATATCGACTCCACATTTAGGCAGAATATCTAATCTAAATAGAGAGCAATTAGATGGTGCCTCAACTAAATCTCGTTCCAATCGATCGGCTAGATCCTGAACGTGAGTCGAGCAAATACCTGGGAATAAATCGATCGCGACCGATCTGAGCATGTAATTGCGATCGCCTGGAAAAGATTGGAGCTGAGTATAATAATAAGAATGCCAATTATGACCTGGCTGAACGGCAACACTTAGTAATGTTAAAGATATAATTTTTGGTGGATATCTACGGGCATAGCCTAAAGCAATTACACCACCAATGCCATGCCCAATTAAATGGATCGGCTCGTCTGACTGAGATAGATATTCTTTTAATAGATCGATCGCCCCATCGATCGAACTACCTTCATCTAATGTTTGATAATATTCCCAAAACTCAATTTCGACTATTTTTGAGAGACTATTAAGCAGCCGACGATGAAAATATTTGAGGCTAGGGCTAGCACTAACCCAAAGGACTTTAGACATATAGTTGGGAGTAAAGAGTAAGGAATAAAATCAAAAATTTTAATAATAATTGATATTTTATTTAGTTTGATAACAATGTTTGGATCGTAAAATATTGGAGATATTTTTATTTCCAATATTTTACCGTTGGATGAGAAGGCAACGTCAATTAGGCAAATTCTTTTTTGATTTGAGCGACCCAAGCTTTAACTCGTTCGTCGGTTAGATCGGATTGATTATCTTCATCGATCGCTAAACCGACAAACTTACCATTACGGACTGCTTTAGATTCGCTAAAATCATAACCATCAGTAGACCAATAACCAACAGTCTTACCCCCACGCGCTGTAATTTTAGCTTCTAAAATTCCCACGGCATCCATGAAATTATCTGAATAACCGAGTTGATCGCCAGTTCCAAAATAAGCGATAGTTTTACCCTTGAAATCCATACTATCGAGTTCTGGGAAAAACCCATCCCAATCGCTCTGTAATTCGCCGATATCCCAAGTAGGCGAAGCAATAATTAATTTGGTGTATCCATCAAAATCACTAGCATCTACTTGAGACATATCATGAAGATCGATCTCACTAGCCCCAAATTCATCTCGAATCATTTCAGCAATACTTTCGGTTTTGCCAGTCTGAGTACCAAAAAAAAGTCCAATTTTTGACATACGTTTAATTAGGTTTTAGGTTTTAGGTTTTAGAGAGTATCGATTATCGTCTAACTCGCCATTCGAGCGCGATAAGCGTGCCAGAGATGTCCGACTAGAGCCGTAATCGCCAAGAAAAATTGACTTGCAGCAGCAGAAGTTCGATCTACCCCGTAAAATTCAACTGGAAAAGCGGTAGTATTAAACCCCACAAAAGCACAGCTTACTAACGCCATAAAAGCTAAACCACCAAGGCTGTAAGCTAAAATTGCATCAGCTTCAATTCGTAAAATCTTCACCGCCCACTTCATAGGTGCAACTAAAATATGCCAAGCACCACCACCAAGTAAAATTGCACCAATCCATAAATGCCCGCCGATAATATCTTCTAAATTATTGACACTTGCCATGCCCGTCGGTGTCCAAACGCCATGATTTAGTCCGCCGAGATAGCTAAAAATTGTGACTGGATTTAGCGTTGGTTCGCTCACTACCCGCACCTGATGGAGTGCCGCATCGTAAATGCCACCCCACCACATTGCTTTACCTGCTAAAGCTAATGCCCCAAAACCGAGAAATAACAGGTGATGTCCGAGGATAAAACCTAGCTTTTTGGGATCGTTCCATTCATAATGAAATTTAGTAACTCGCCCTTGCCCATCTTTGAGATTCGCGGGAGCGCGGAAAACATGATAGAGTCCCCCCGCACCTAATACCGCTGAAGCAGCTAAATGGATCATTCCGATCGCAAAATAAGGATAAGTATCGACAATTTTGCCCTCGGCACCCACACCCCAGCCCAAAGTAGCTAAATGGGGGAGGAGAATAAATCCTTGCTCTGCGAAGGGTAAATCGGGCTGGAAGCGCAAGGCTTCGGAAATTGCTGTCGTTCCCGCCCAAAACATAATCAGTCCGGCATGGGCGATATGTGCGCCGAGTAGTTGTCCCGATAAATTGACTAATTGGTAATTACCAACGAGCCATGCTAGTTTTGGGCGATCTTCTGCGATCGATCTTTCTAAGGATATTGTCATAATTTTAGTGGATATGGTGGTTGCGGAGATCTACCCACCCCGCCCTTTGGGCACCCCTCCGTTCGCGAAGCGTCTGCCTTGCAGAGGAGGGGATTTTATATGGCTTCGCTCATTGACTAAGGTGTATGCACAAGTTGGATGGACTTCGTTTTGAGATCTCAATCCCCCTAAATCCCCCTTTCCAAGGGGGCTTTAGGGGGATTCCCACCAATTTCGCCTCTAAACTAGAGATATGTATACACGGTAGCCTCTGGGGAGGGGATTTTTCTTAGCTCCCCTCCTCTGCGAAGCCAGACGATATGCGAACGGAGGGGGTTGGGGGTGGGTTCCGTGGTTTACTCAGCCGCAGAGGTGGCTGCTTCGTTGATGCCATTGATGGCTTTTTCTACCCGTCGGAAATCGAAGCCCATCGCCCGGAGTGCGTGCCACAAGTGTCCTTGTAAGAAGAAAAACGCTAAGAAGAAATGACCATTTGCCAACCACGCGCGGGAGGTATGTCCGATGGGTAACTTCACGCTATCTGAAAAATAAGGAGCTACACCCAACTTGACATCTAATACCGCACCGTAGAATTCGGGTGGATAAGCTAAGGTATTGACAGCACAGAAATACGCCGCTACGAACCCAGCCAAAGCAATTCCACCGAGAGAATAGGAGAGAATTGCTTCACCCGACCAAATTAAGGCTTTTTTCGCCCAAGGTAAAGGTTCTTTGACGATGTGCCAGACTCCGCCCAGAATTAAGAGCGCGCCGACATAAATATGTCCGCCGACTAAATCTTCGAGACTGGTGATTGTGGCAAAGTGCGTCTGATAGCCATAGATAACCGCAGGATCGAGGGTGGGTGCTGTTACTAACCGCACATCATGAATTGTGGAGTCATACAAACCGCCCCACCACATCGCTTTACCTGCGAGTAATAGCGCGCCTGCGCCAAGAAATAGCAAGTGATGTCCGAGAATTAAGCCCAACTGTTTGGGGTCGTCCCAGGTAAAATGGAATTTGCGGGCGTTACCTTTGGTACTTGCCAAACTTTCTGGCGTTTTAAAGGTGTGAAATAAAGCACCCGCACCCAAAACTGCTGAAGAAATTAAATGTACCACCCCAACGACGAACATCGGATAGGTATCGATAATTTCGCCACCTTTACCCACTCCCAAACCGAGGGTAGCTAGGTGCGGTAACAGAATTAAGCCCTGTTCGCCCATTGGGGTAGTAGCACTGTAGCGAGAGAGTTCAAACAGAGTGAAAGCTCCAGCAAAAAACATTGTTAGCGCGGCTTGTCCGACATGAGCGGCAATAAATAGCCCCGACTTTTCGGCAAAGCGCGCGTTACCCGCCCACCAGCCATATTTGACATTCGGTCTGTCGTAAGTTTGCATCTTAATAATCAACCTCAATCGATCGTGTAATTACTCATTAGCCAAAAACGGCGTGTGAGTTTGTTATCATCGAAATAGAACTTTTTAACTCGTGCTGAGAAATCGGCAAGAAAGCGATTTCTACCAAATTTCTCAGTTTTTCTCGATCTTTGACTTTAAGGAAAATTTCGCAATAAGGAGCTAGTCAAGTTGGTAGTACTTATCGGTACGTCCAAATTCGCTTACTCTGGCTGTTCGGTAGCAACCATTCGACCCGGACGTAGATCTAAGCCAGCCGCTGCCGACCGCACTTGAATTGCGTGCCAGATATGTCCGGCTAGCAGCAATACTGCCAGGACAATGTGACTGGTAGCCAACCAAGTCCTCACTGTGGCTGCTTCGATCGCCACGCCGACATTCAAACCTACTGGCCCGTAGAAGACTTCGGGATAGACGGTAGTATTAACCGTCACAAAGTAAGCTGCAAAAAAGCCCATATAGGCAAGCGCGCCCAAGCTATAGCTCAGGTAAGCTTCGCCAGACCAAAATAGGACTTTAGTTGCCCACTGACTGGGAGTCGTGGTGATATGCCAGCAACCGCCAGCAATACAGAGTAAACCCACCCAAATATGCCCACCGACAACATCTTCAAGATTGTCTACAGATGCCATGCCTGCGCTGCCATGTAGCCCGATGAGATAGCCAAAGATCTGCCCCGCGCTCAGTGTGGGGTCACTCACTACCCGTACCGAACCCAGAGCCGGATCGTATAGCCCACCCCAAAACATGGCTTTGGCAACGAGTAGCCAAGCACCGATGCCCAAGAGCGTCAGATGGATACCCAAAATAGTGGTCATCTTCTGGGTATCTTGCCAGTCGTAGCCAAATGAGCCAGCAATGGTCGAATCTTGAGATAAGATGGCTTCCCCCCGGATTGAGTGGTAAATACCACCCGCACCCAAGACAGCAGAACTAATGAGATGAATTGCTCCAATCGCCAAATAGCTCTGGGTGTCAATAATCTGTCCGCCAGTCCCGACTCCAAAGCCCAATGTTGCCAAGTGTGGGAGCAGAATTAGCCCCTGTTGGAACATCGGCTGGCTACTGTCAAAGTGGGAAATCTCAAAAATGGTCATCGCGCCAGCCCAGAACAAAATTAGCCCTGCATGGGCAACATGCGCTCCTAAGAGTCGCCCAGATAAATTTGTCAGTCTGGCATTCCCCGCCCACCAAGGAGCGATTCTTCCGAGGAGAGGCTTCGCCAACGGGGATGGATTTACTGCTGTTGCTGTCATCGCTATACCTCAATCGATCGATAAACTTATTGAAATAAATACTCAATAAGCTTTTCAAGATATTAACATAATTATTGAGAATAAATAGCATTTGCCTGAGATCTTTACGATCGCGACCTGCCGATGGCGATCGAGTTAACCCGCCGATCGATCTCCAGAATTAGCCAATGGGAGAGGTTTGAGCTATTTTGGCAGACTGGGGTGTTGACCCTTTGCCCTTAAAACCCGATCGATTGTCAAGAATTCTGATAGTAAATAAAAGTGAAGGGATTGGCTTAAAATATCGATCCAGTAACTATTTAGTCTGGTTTTTCTGTAATATAGGAATCGATAACCCCAAGATCCCATTGCCAAAGCTCTCGACACTAAACAAGATCGACAGAGCAAACAGCGATCGATCGCCGCCCAACCCTGCCGCAGCTATAGGGGAGTAGATATATAGTGAGCAATCAACAATCGGTTTTAAGCGAATTACTGCGGCAAATGCCCCAACTGAGATCGCACTTGTACTTTAAATCTTCCCTAACCGCGCTATCTCATGCTATGGAAGATCGGGTACTAGCAGGGACAGATCGACCATTGCTGATTGCCAGTTTTCAGCAAGAAAAGTTTTATCGGCAAGAAGCGCATCGGTATCGGCGATTGGGCGAAATTAGCGACCAAGTGTATGTCCTAGCTGCTCCAGATGCCGAATTTAGTCGCGTGGAAGAATACGAATTGGTGCCATTTACCAACACCGATGCCCTTGCCTCAGAGTGGCACTTAATCGCCATCGGTGCCCAGTCAGCAGCTTGTCTGATCTGTCGAGAAAAAATTGCCACCCCTTCAGACACCACAGTTTTACCCGAAATCGATGCCTCGCGAAGGTTTGAGGGGATCTGGACATTCGATCGCCAAGTGACGATCGCGGCGGCACATATTTTACTCGATCGGATTCAAGGTTATCGCCCAGATTTGGCAGCTAAAATCGTCCAGGCGAAGCAAGAATACCTAATTGCTGTCCCCACTATCCCCCACGACCATTCAGCCAGTGCCGATGCCTTCGTGCAGCGACTGGTGACCTATTTACAAGCCCGACAATACAAGCTGCTCAAAGCGTATCGAGCGATCGAAGAAAAAGAAGAACGCGAACGCCTAGTCAACTCCATTACCGGGGCGATTCGGCGTTCGCTTAACTCGGCAGACATTCTCTACGTTGCCGGACAAGAAATCGGCAAAGCCACAGGGGTAAGTCGGTGCATTATCTATCAATATCGTAAAGACGAACGCAACACCACGATCGCCCACGAATATCTCGCCAACTCTAAAACTACTTCACTCATCGGTACGGCATGGAATCTAGCCGACAATCCGATTTATAAAGCTGTCGTCAATACCCACGAATCCACATCGCTAGCCGAAGTCACCATTACCAAAACCTGGCAGCGCACCCTCACCAAACTCGGCATTACCGACTGGCTCATCGTCCCTGTCTTACATCAAGATCGGCTCTTGGGCGCGATCGAACTGCATCAATACCATCCAGACCCCTTACCGTGGTCGGATGATACCATTACCCTAATTGAAGCGATCGCCACCCAAATCGGTAGCACCCTAATTCAAGCCGAGTCTTACACTAATTTAGAATACCTCAACCAACAACTCGAAGCACTCGATCGTACCCGTGCCAATCTCGTCGCCATTACCGGACACGAACTGCGAACGCCGCTCTCTACCATTCAAGTCTGTCTCGAAAGTCTGGCAACCGAGCCAGATATGTCGCCAGAACTCCGCCAAGTCATGCTCAATACCGCCCTCGGCGATGCCGAACGGATGCGGAAACTCGTTCAAGATTTTCTCACTCTCTCTCAACTCGAAAGCGGACGAATTCAATGGCACCCAGAACCGCTCTCGCTGGAAGAATGTATCGATTTAGCATTGAGTGGTTTGAATACCCGCAGGTACGATCGTGATTTACCCAAAATTATCGTCGATCTTCCCCCCAATCTACCCTTCGTTCGGGCAGATGGCGAATGGTTAGTAGAAGTCCTCACTAAACTGCTCGATAATGCCTGTAAATTTACCACGGGTAAAGATCGGATCGGCATTGAAGCCTCCAAAATTGAATCGATGCTCGAAGTAACTGTCACCGATACCGGACGCGGCATCGCGCCAGAGTTATTACAGATGGTGTTCGAGCGGTTTTATCAAGCCGAAGGTTCCCTGCGGCGGACGACTGGCGGTACTGGTTTAGGGCTGGCAATCTGTCGGCAAATTGTCAACGGTTGGGGTGGGGAAATTTGGGCAGAATCGGCAGGTAAAGATTGTGGGAGCAGGTTTCACTTTACGGTGCCTTCTATTTAGATGGGAGATGGGAGTAAGAAGTAAGAAGTAAGGAGTAAGGCATTTGGGTGAATTTAGTGGTGTTGAATATTTTCATTTTCAAAGTATTACAGTCTAACAAACCTCGAATCAAAGCCATGCTTGGAATGTAGTAACACCCACTCCGATACCCACCAACTAACCCTTACGCAGGGGAGTTTGAGGGGCGGCGTTCCGCCTCTCAACGGGGGGTCTGGGGGTCGGAACCCCAGATCCGGGTTCTGCCCCTACTAGGAAAATCGATACCCACAAGTATTTATCGTTTACCGCTACGCTTACAAATAGTCACCTTAACAGGGG
>NZ_JANPLS010000441.1:0-12826 GCF_031422475.1 Chamaesiphon sp. VAR_48_metabat_403 | reverse complement strand
TCCCCTGTGGGTTCTGCCGCCCTTAATTTGCAGCAACCGGACGGGACGAGGTGCCAGCGATAGACAAATTGAGTGTTCGTCACGGTAATGACAGTTTGTCGAACCGGGCGGATGTTGGAATTGCTCGACTAGAAGATGTTCCCAATCTTGGCGACGATCGGGCAGTTGGCTTTGTTGGTTGGCTAAGCTGTCAGACATTTAAATCACATACTAGATTTTTTGAAAGCGGGGAGCGGGGAGCGAAAAGTGCGTTCTTGGGCGCGAGCTTTGTGGGGGAAGCTTCCCCCACAAACGTCGCTTGGTTCCCCCGGTCTTGTCTTGTCGTTTTCTTATTCGGGGAGAACCCCCCGTTGGCGGAGCCTCTCCGACAGGAGATATAAAAACGCCGCTGTCTCACCCTTTTTGACGGGGAACCCGTCCATTCGCGTAGCGTCTCCGTTAGGAGAAGGTGAAGCCCAAGTAGAGCACCTTTTCAAGAGAAGAGGTAAGTAAAGTAAATTAAATGACTAACAGCTTATTTACTCTGATGTCTACCTAACTAGGATTGATATACATTAAGGTTTGTCCGAATTCGATCGGTTGACCGTTTTCAACTAATACTTCTACAACCTGTCCGACGACTTCAGCTTCGATCTCGTTCATTAGTTTCATGGCTTCGATGATACACACAGTTTGTCCCATCCGAATCCGATCGCCGATCGAAGCAAAGGGTGGTTCGTCAGGGGCTGGCGATCGATAAAATGTCCCCACCATCGGCGACTTAATTTCTACCCACTTGCTATCGATCGTCGGTGGCATAGAGCGATCTGCTGCTAGCTGCTGGGGTTCGGGAGTCGAGACAGTTACAATGTGAGTATTAATATCGGCAACCGCATTCGAGAATGTCCCTCTAGAAACTTGAGGAATTCCCTGGCTGACTGTTAGTTCAAAATCAGCATTCTTGAGCGTCAATTCGGTAATATTATTATTGGCGATCGCCGCTAATAATTCGCTGAGTTCTTTAAAATCAATTGTCATATTCAGTCTGGTAGTGGTTGCTAATTATTAGGAATAGCAGCGATAAAAACAATATTTTTATTAATTAAATGTGCGCTCGCGATCGCGCAAAGCTTACTTCACTTGTAGCTTAATTCGGCTCCAGTCGCCGAGATCGCCTGTGAGCCGAGTATGAATTTTGACTTGACTTAAAAACGATCGCCAGCAAATCTAGTTTAGCTTTCGCGTCCGACATATTGGTCTGTGCGGGTGTCGATTTTAATTTTTTCGCCGATACTGATAAACAATGGTACCGTTACTTGCGCGCCTGTTTCGACGATCGCAGGCTTACTACCACCTGTCGCGGTGTCGCCTTTCATCCCCGGATCGGTTTCGGTGACTACCAATACTACCGTGTTGGGAAGTTCAACTTCCATAATTTGCTCGCCCCACCGGACGATACTCACTTCCATCCCTTCTTTAAGATACTTGACATTTGCGCCAATTTGTGTAGGAGTAAGATTGGATTCTTCAAACGATTCCATGTCCATGAACACGAATTGCTCGCCATCTTTGTAGGTATGCTGCATTTTAATCTTTTCGAGCGTAGCTTGGGGCATTGTTTCCCCAGCGCGGAATGTTTCTTCCACTACGCTACCGCTTTGGACATTTTTGAGCTTCGTTCTGACAAAAGCGGAACCTTTACCGGGTTTGACGTGTAGAGATTCGACGATTTTCCATACGCCGCCTTTCCACTCGATCGATACACCAGGTCTAAAATCGTTACTGGAAATCATGAATATTTGTATTTTTGCACAGAACTGTTGGCATCTTATTTTATCAGTCTTCGGGACTGTGGGGAAATGAGTGACTGACGATATCTTTCAAGCCCATTTTGGATTGATGTAACTGAATTCCCGCCACTGGATATTTTTTGACAGCACTTATCGATCGTGTCGAATCAGCGTTACACCTAAATTCTGATAAGCGATCGATTGTGCGGTTGTTACCGTTGGTGCGGTAACTAGGTAAGTTAGTGCCTGAATCGAACCCACTACATAAGTCGCCGCAGTATCCAATTTAGCGGCAGTTGCCAAGCCGACTACCTCGGCAGATCTGGCAATCATCGCACGTTTGATATAAGCCTCATCCAAATTTTGCACGCTAATCCCGATCTCTGGATGCAGACTACAAACCCCCAGCAGACACAAATCGGCGCGAATCATTCCCAATGCTTCGATCGTGGCTGCACCGATGTTGACTAATGCTTTTTTATACAGTTGTCCGCCCAGCATCATCACTTCAATGTGGGGATGTTCGGCGAGGGCGATCGCGATTGGTGGGCTATTTGTGACGATCGTAGCGGCTAAATCTAAGGGTAGCTGACGGGCAACCTGAAGCGTGGTCGTACCTCCATCTAAAATCGCCACTTGTCCTGGTCGAATTAATTGCGCCGCCGCGCGCGCGATCGCTTCTTTTTCTTGCGGGGCTTGCATTTGCCGTTCGGTATAGCTAGCGTTAACAGGAGCCGCCATCAATGCACCACCATGAACACGCTGCAACAGTCCCGATTCGGCTAGTTCGCGCAAGTCCCGCCGAATCGTGTCTTCAGATACCTTCAGCACGCCACTGAGTTCTGAGGACAGCACTTTCTTGTCGCGGCGGAGAATTTCGAGAATAAATTGTCTGCGCTCGGCTGTTAGCATCAGTGGTTTGCCTGAAAGTGCTGGTTTGGTCTTGTTAATGCCTGTTTGTTAGTATATACTTTTTTTCATGCTGGTTTATAAGCGGTTTTTCGCTTTCAAATATAAAATAACGCATTTTCATGCAAAATATTCGATTGGATATTCCCGCCCTACGGGCATCCCTGTCTTGAAAAGGTGCTTTACTTGCGGCTCGCCTTTGGACGGGTTCCCCGTCAAAAAAGGCGAGACAAGACAGGGGGAACCCCAAGACCGCACTTTTCGCTCCGAGGAGGGGATTTTCCACACTAGCTTTGTAGAAATTAATACTATTCACTATTTACTAAACCTATGACTACATTTCCGATCGATCTCTCAGCCTACAAACGCATCAGCCTCGATGCCAGCAAACCCACACTCACAGCCGAGCAGAAAGCCGATCTGATTGCCAATATCCAACTCTGTCGGGATGCGATCGTCTTTTTCACCGCTACTGGTGCAGCTCGTGGCGTTGGTGGACACACAGGCGGGCCATTTGACACCGTACCTGAAGTAATGATTCTCGATGCCCTCTTTCGCGGCGCGGCTGAGAAATACGTCCCCATTTTCTTCGATGAAGCCGGACACCGCGTAGCAACTCAGTATTTGATGTCCACTCTCAACGGTGACTTACCAGCCGAACGGTTGATGGAGTACCGCGCCGCTCATTCTCACCTACCTGGACACCCCGAACTCGGCTTTACCCCTGGAGTGAAATTTAGTTCCGGTCGTTTGGGTCACATGTGGCCGTATGTCAACGGTGTGGCGATGGCGAACCCAAATAAAATCGCTTTCTGCTTGGGTTCGGATGGTTCTCAGCAAGAAGGTAACGACGCAGAAGCCGCACGGTTAGCAGTTGCTCAGAATCTCAATGTCAAACTGATTATCGATGATAACGACGTGACGATCGCGGGTCATCCTTCCAAGTATCTCGTCGGTACCACCGTTGCGAAAACCTTAGTCGGTCACGGTTTGCAGATCCTCGAAGGGAATGGCGAAGATATCGATGACTTGTATGCACGAATCTGTCAAGCTGTCAATACTGCTGGGCCGATCGCGATTATCAATCATCGCCCCATGTGCCCTGGCATCGTCGGTTTAGAAGGTCAAACCCACGGACACGACGTAATTTCGGTCAAACTAGCGATCGAATATCTCGAATCTCACTCTCAACAAGCCGCCGCCGACCACCTCAAAGGCATCAAAGCACCCAAGAACGAATATACCTTCCTGGGTTCGAGCGATAAATGGGATGCCAACCGCAACGTCTTCGGCGATGCTGCTGTCGCCATCCTCGGACGGATGAGCGAGGCTGAACGAGTAGAAAAAGTAAAGGTAATCGATAGCGATCTCGAAGGCTCCTGCGGTCTGAAAAAGATTCACGATGCCTATCCTGAAGTCTTCATCTCCTCCGGCATCATGGAGCGCGGTAACTTCTCCGCCGCTGCTGGTTTCGGCATGGAACCAGGCAAACAAGGGATTTTCGGCACCTTCAGCGCGTTCCTGGAAATGTGTATTTCCGAAATCACGATGGCTCGGTTGAACAATTCCAACGTCCTCAGCCACTTCTCCCACTCTGGGATTGACGATATGGCAGACAACACTTGCCACTTCGGTTTGAACAATATGTTCGCTGACAATGGTTTGAGCGATGGTTATGATACCAACCTCTACTTCCCCGCCGACCCCCATCAAATGAAAGCCTGTTTGGAAACAATTTTCCACAATCCAGGTTTACGATTTGTATTCTCCACTCGTTCTAAAGTACCCGCTATTTTAGATACAAATGGCAAGGATTTCTTTGGCGGCGATTACAAATTTGTCTCTGGTAAAGATGAAGTAATTCGTGAAGGTACTCAAGGCTATATCGTCAGTTTTGGTGAAGCTTTATACCGCTCATTAGATGCAGTCGAACGCCTCAAACAAGAGGGGATTGATATCGGTTTGATTAATAAGCCAACATTGAACTCGATCGATGAAGAAATGATGGCGAAAATTGGTAAATCACCAATAGTATTAGTAGTTGAATCTTTCAACCGTAAAACTGGTTTAGGCAGTCGCTTCGGTTCGCAGTTATTGGAGCGCGGTTACAAGCCTAATTACAATCATCTCGGTACGCATATCGAAGGTTGTGGCGGTCTATGGGAGCAATTCCCACATCAAGGTATCGATCCGGCTGGGATTATGGCTGCGGTTAAGAAGTTGATGGGTTAGGAGATTTAGGTTTTGAAACGCACGAGTTGGAAGTTTCTTCTGGCTCGTGAGTTGCTTTTGGAGAATTAGAAATCTCATTGATTTTCACCTTTGTAATATAAAGTCTCATAGAAGTTTTCTTCGAGAACTTCTAGATAAGAACCTAACTTTTCTGTTCTGGTAAAACAGACTATCATCCCAAATGCAAAGGCTGGAAGTAAGCATTCTAATTTTCTTGCTACCTTTACAGGAAATAGATAGAAATTACATCCGAATCTATATTGAAAATCAAGATATTCATTTTCCTCGCATACTCTCTTTAATCCAGGTAATGTAAATCCTCGAACATGTCCTGATAGAGTCTCGATGCTGGTCGGCTGCATCCCAAATAATAATCCAATCCGGTTATGGAGTGACGCTAAGTTAGGTACTCCGATAATAACAATTCCATTAAGCCTAAGCACTCGAATTATTTCACTTAATATCCAAAAAATATCTTTGGTATGTTCTAGTACTTGATTGATAATAACTATATCAATAGATGCATCATCAAATGGCAATCTGTCTCTTTCAAGATTGAGTGAAAAAACTTCTATTTCTTGTTGCATCAGATTTTTCTGATAAGGTTCATAGTATTCTAGCGCGTAAATCTTAGCGGAATCATTGAAAATATTCTTTGCAGATAAAAGATCTGTACCGTTTCCTGCCCCAAGATCTAATATTTTATATTCATTTAACAAATTTTTCTCCTTGTATTTTTTCATGCAATATTTGACATGTTCTCGACCATAATTTAGTTCTTCGGTCCCTCTTTTTAAAGATAGTAAAAAATTGAACAATGGATGTCGCATAATTTAATAAAGAAACTACTTTAACCTATTTTACCAGTAAGCAATCACGATTCGATCGATTCCTGCGAACCCGTATAGGCGATATGTGAGTGGGGATTCGATCGAGCGTATTTTATCAGATCTGTAGGGGCGGGTTTATGCTAACAATCATCGCCAAGTTCCAGAAATTGTGAACGAACCCGCCCAACCCCACCAGCCAATATCAATCATGATTTGATTGTGTGGGTAATAATGTTCGATCGATCTGGATTCATGATGATATTTGATTCGATCGGGTTTCGGAAATGATATTCGATCGATCGATCGATATAATTCGTAGATGGTGACATTCGATCGTTTCGTTGACAATATCACCAAATAGATGCTCTCGATCGTGTGTACAAATGGTAACAAAATAAGCACCAGATCTCGAATAGTCATATCCGTTGAGTCGGGTCGATTGCCGATGATGGACATCTGAATTATATTGCATTGATTCCAAACAATTCAATTCAGCACATTATATCCGAGTAAGCTAAGAATTCGATCGAGCGTATTTTATCAGATCTGTAGGGGCGGGTTTATGCTAACAATCATCGCCAAGTTCCAGAAATTGTGAACGAACCCGCCAAACCACACCAGCAAATATCGATCGCGATTCGATCGTGCGTAGATGATGATGTTCGATCGGTTATTGGTGAGTGAGGGCGGGTTTGATTGAGATTTTGAGAGTTATGCGGAATCGAGGGATCGATCTACAGAAGACAAATTTATCAACCAATCGTTGCATGTCCAAAAGCTAACCCAGCGACTAACATGCCTAATACGAGAAAAGGCTGGGCACTGGCCTGATATTTAACATCATTTTCCAGCGGGTTGCGTAAGAAATACATATCTTGAAACGTAATCTGGGGAATTATCAGCAGTAATAAAATTGCTGCATAAAGATTTTGATGAATGGTTATCAGATAGACAGCAATACCAGCTTGAAAAATGTCAATCATCAGTACGCAAATCCAAGCAGACTTGTCAATTCCAAACATGACTGGGAGCGACTTCAATCCAAACTGTCGATCGCCTTCCACGCTCTTAAAATCATTGACGATCGCGATGCCTAATCCTGCTAAACTATAGAATAGAGTCATCACGATCAGCGTCCAATTTAACGTCCCAAATAACGCGTGACCAGCCCACCAAGGTAAGGCGATGTAACTTGCCCCCAGCGCGTAAGTACCCAGCCACCCATTTTGTTTTAATTTCAATGGTGGAGCCGAATAAATATAAGCTACAAATGCACCACCGATCGCCAAACAAGTCATCACGGGAAATTCATGACCTACCGCTCGATCTAGAATATAAGCAACCCCAATTCCCCCAAATAATAGGACGAAAATTTGGACGACTACTTGAGAACCCGAAATTGCCCCCGAAGGAATCGGACGATAAGGCTCATTTACCGCGTCGATCTCGCGATCGTACCACTCATTCACCACCTGAGTATAACCAGTTAATAATGGCCCAGACATCAACATACACAATGCGGCTTTGAGCACATTCTCGATCGTCCATGTATACTCACCCGACGATGCCGCACCGCAGACAACCCCCCACATCAGCGGAATCCAAGTAATCGGCTTCAGTAACTGCAACCGAATCTTCCAAATCGAAGCTGCCTCTGTCGAAGCACCCTTCATCCCCAACATCTGTCGCGTCTTCGCACCCTTATCTTCGGATGACTCAACTGGTAAATCGCTCATAATAAATTTAGGAGTGCTATTTTAGTCTAGGCTCATGTAGTAGAGCTTATAGACTAGAGTGTATAACTACCCAAGCTGTCAGTCAAATTAGGCTTTAGGTATTGGGCTTTAGGTTTTAGGTGTTTCCATCCCCCCAGTCTCCCCTCTCCCATCTCCCATCTCTCCCATCTCTCCCATCTCTCCCATGCCAACAGTTCGCCAGTTATTGCAATACAAAGCCAATGGCAAACAGATCGTCGCGCTGACAGCGTGGGATTTTGCAATCGCCCAAATTCTAGACACCGCTGGAGTCGATCTGATCCTCGTTGGCGATTCCCTAGCGATGGTAACACTCGGATATGAAAATACATTACCCCTCACTCTGGATGAAATCATCCACCACGCCAAAGCCGTCAAACGCGGTGTGAAAAACGCGCTCATCGTAGTCGATTTGCCCTTTTTAAGCTACCAAACTAGCACTGAAGTCGCGATCGCCTCAGCCGGAAGAATCCTCAAGGAAACAGGCGCACAGGCGGTTAAGCTCGAAGGCGGACATCCGACAATGGTAGCAACCATCGCCAGACTAGTGGAAATCGGGATTCCCGTGATGGGACATATCGGTTTAACACCCCAATCGGTACATCAATTAGGCTACCGTCAACAGGGACAAACCGAAATCGATCGCGATCGGTTGCTCGCCTCAGCAGTAGAATTAGAACGAGCGGGTGCCTTTTCGATCGTCTTAGAACATATTCCCGCCGATTTAGCCACATCTATTTCCCAAAAAATCTCAATTCCCACCATCGGAATTGGTGCTGGTACAGGCTGCGATGGACAAGTACTGGTAACAGCAGACTTATTAGGTTTAACCCTACGTCAACCCCCATTTGCCAAGGCTTACGTAAATTTACAGAAAATTATTACTCAAGCAGTGCAAGACTATAGTAATGATGTTAAATCGGCAACCGATAATCGCTAAATCATGCAGAGGGAAGAGGAGGATTGGTTGAAATTTGTCAAGCAGAAACGGATAATTGCCGTCATTAGATCGCCAGATTTGGACATCGGCAGAAAAATGGCTCATGCGGTTGCTGCTGGAGGCATCAAGCTAATTGAAATTACTGCCAACAGCGATCGACCCTGGCAGCTAATTGAGTCTCTCCATGCCGAATTACCAGACTGCTCGATCGGTACGGGCACAATACTAAGTCTATCTGACATGCAGAACGCGATCGCCTGTGGTGCTAAATATATCTTCACACCCCACGTCGATCTGAGCTTAATTCAAGCCGCAAATTCAGCCGCAATTCCGATCGTCCCTGGTGCTTTAACTCCAACCGAAACAATCGCAGCATGGCAAGCAGGCGCAACTGCTGTCAAAGTTTTCCCCATTCAAGCAGTCGGCGGCGTAGAATATCTAAAAGTACTACAAGGGCCGATCGGTCAAATTCCGCTGATTCCCACAGGCGGAGTCACGGAAACTAATGCCACCGACTTTCTCAACGCTGGTGCTATTGCCGTCGGCATCGCTGGCTCTCTATTTCCCCAGTCAGAAATTCAGCAAGAAGATTGGCAAAGTATCCGCGATCGCGCCAGTAATCTAATTAAAAGTGTGAATTCAAAAATTGTAGACTACGATCGATAATCTCTAACTTTCAAACGATAATCCCTAGCACTAAATCAGATCGAAACGATGACAAATAACTGCAAATGCAGTAGAAATACCTGTAATTGCCAACGCCATTGCGGGGTGTTGTCCTTGAGAGATCGCTAGTGTTGTCACTACTCCAGCCCCAAGCATCGCTGGCATAGCTACATCAAATAACGAAGTTTGTGATTTATTTTTGTACATAATAGAAGTTGTGTAGATAACAACATAGAAGTTGTGTAGATAACAACACTAGTAAATTTATTTTAATGTCTAGCAGCTTATCATTCGATCGATATTTCCCGATCGCAATTATGAGATTTTGTAATTAATATTGATAGTCTGAGATGTTTCTTAACGTTTTGCCAGCATTAGAGGCTGCAAATCTTCATTACAATAGTTGCCCCAGCATCATTCACGGTGTTGCTAGATTAGGGTTTGATTTAGCGATTGAGTAATGTAAATATCTCTCGATCTCGGTAATCGCTCGTCCGAATCTCCCGACTTATCTCGACAATTGCAATTGCGATCGAGCCTTTTAAAGTAATTAATAAAAAAAAGTGGGCAATGCCCACTTTACCAAAAATTTTAGCGTAATACTATTCCCACTCGATCGTGCCGGGTGGCTTGGAAGTGATATCATAAACCACGCGGTTGACACCTTTTACTTCATTCACAATCCGGTTAGAAACAATCTCTAAAAACTCGTACGGCACCTTCGACCAATCGGCAGTCATACCATCTTCACTAGATACACAGCGTAAAACGATCGGGTGTGCGTAAGTACGTTGGTCGCCCATTACACCGACACTATTAACATCGGCGAGTAGCACCGCGAAGGCTTGCCAGAGCTTGTCATAAAGTCCTTGTTTGTTAACTTCTTGACGGACGATTAAATCGGCATCGCGGAGGATATTGAGCCGCTCTGCTGTCACTTCGCCGATAATCCGAATTGCTAAACCGGGACCGGGAAATGGTTGACGTTTGACGATTTCTTCTGGTAATCCGATCGAACGTCCGACTTTTCGCACTTCATCTTTAAATAATTTGCGTAAGGGTTCGACAAGTTTAAATTGTAAGTCTTTAGGTAAGCCGCCGACGTTGTGATGGCTCTTAATTTTAACGGCGACTCTTTCGCCAGTACTCGGATCGACATTGGTATCTGCGGACTCAATTACATCGGGATATAATGTCCCTTGAGCGAGATAATCGAATGGCCCCAAACGTTTTGATTCTGACTCGAATACGCGGATAAATTCAGTCCCAATGATTTTACGTTTGGTTTCGGGATCGGTAACACCTGCGATCGCATTGATAAACCGTTCCCGCGCCATTACATATTCAACTTTAATATGGAATTGGTCTTTAAATAGGGCAACCAGGCGTTCTGGTTCGAGTTTCCGCATAAACCCTTGATCGATGAACATACAGGTTAATTGGTCGCCGATCGCACGGTGTAATAGGAATGCTAAAGTCGAAGAATCGACACCGCCAGATAGTGCGAGCAAGACTTTTTTATCGCCAACGCGCGCGCGAATATTTCTGATAGCTTCTTCGACAAATGCTTCGGTCGTCCAAGTTGGTTGACAAGCGCAAATATGATAAACAAAATTGCGAATTAGAGCGAACCCACCGATCGAATGCACTACTTCGGGGTGAAATTGGACCCCAAATAATTTGCGCTGATGATTGGCGATCGCCGCGCATGGTGTATTATCGGTATGTGCGAGTAAGTCGAAACCCGTCGGGAGGCGTTCGCAAGAGTCACCATGACTCATCCACATTGTCGTCCCTGCTTCGACATTTGTCAGCAGATCGGTAGGATCGTCGATGAGTAGTTCGGCTTTGCCATACTCAGCTTTTTTGGATTTAACTACTTCGCCACCGAGCTGTTGTACCATCAATTGCATTCCGTAGCAAACGCCTAGTACAGGAATCCCTAGATTCCAGATTTCGGGGTCGCATTGGGGCGCACGATCGTCGTACACTGAGCTAGGGCCGCCAGAAAGAATGATGCCTTTAGGATTTAGAAGTCTCAATTGCTCGGCGGTAGTCCGATAAGAAATGACTTCGGAATAGACTTGCGTCTCGCGAATTCTGCGGGCGATTAGTTCGGAATACTGGGAGCCGAAGTCCAGAATGACGACCATTTGCTGGTTTAAGCTTACTCCTGCTAACGGACGATCGGTAGGCTGAAGATCTGTGGCATTAGTTTCGGTTTGTGTTGTCACTGCGGACTCCCTTAAATTTGATACGTGTAGACTTTGTAAATCTCCGACCGTCTGGATTTGAAATGAGCGACTCTTAGCTTAAAAGAGTGAGATCGAACAAGATTTATAGTAGATAATAAAAAAATTTATATTCGATCGACTTTAGCACAATTGGGTTAAAAATGTTTTGCCAGTGGGACTAGTTGCGATAACTTGCCGAGTCCGATCGAATACTACAGAACCGACACTCACAGACTGCTGACTTTGACTATAAATGTACGTCTGCGATCGATTATCGATCCGATCGGTCAAATAGCCATAAATTTTGGTCACCCACTCACTTCCCTCGGCGACATCAATCTCATGCAGATATTTGAGGACACCTTCGGCTGTCTCACAGTCGAATAACCCCGCTAGTCTTGCTGCGGGTAAACCCATTCGCGCCGCCGCTGCGACTAAAATTTCCAATCTCCCATCGGCTAAATGGTGATGAGTATGAAAAATCCCCCCCGCCAATTTAATCAGCTTGCCATGATAGCCAAATAGTAACAACTTAGGCACTCCAAGCAATCCTGCCTCCGCTAATAATGGCCCCAACCAGTTCGCCGTCTTAATAATCCTCTCGCGCTTTACACCCATTTGCTGCGCCAGATCCAACCCATTCTCCCCAATACAGAACACCAACGGCAAAATCTCCCCGTCTCCCCCTCTCAACCTCAACTCCGCCAAACACGCCTCCAACTGCCCTGGCGCGCTTAAAGGTTGCGAAATTCCCGTCGTTCCCAGCAGTGATAAACCTTCAACCACGCCAAATGCCGCATTCGATGTCCGGGTTGCCAGCACCCTACCTTCAGGTAAAATAATCGTTACCTTAATTTTTTGCGCTGGTGTCAGTAAGGGGGCTAAATTAGCCCAGAAGAGCTGGCGAGCGTAACTATAAATTGCGGGCAGATTTTCGAGATTAGATTGCTTGCCGACCCCTTCTCCCCCCACTAGGGCGATCGTTTCTACCTGGGTGGAATCTGCCCATTCCACTACCGCCCACACTGGGGTCTCGCGGGTAAGATCTAAGTTATCGCCAGGATCGCTATGCGAGATCGCCAGAGCCATCTGAGGCTGAATTAACGCAACCTGTTCGATCGCGATTTCTACTCGTGCTGGTGGGGTAATTAAGTCTACCGTTACCGCCGATTTATTTGCGGTAGTAGCTTGCTGCAAACATTGTAATGCCGCGATCGCACTAGCAGTCGCAAAGACAGGTAGAGTATAACCAGAACGCATGGCAATTCACAATTTAATCAAACCAATTACCCTGAATCTTAGCAGCGATCGTCTCTATGCTGGTGCAATACGATACGAATGGGGCGTTGCTGGATTCTCTTGCAGAGCATCTGAGCCGACATAAATGTCGTCTAAAGGGTGAAAGAAACTTTGTTTGGGCACGCCCTAATTTCATGCTTCAACCCAATTTACAGATCCTTGCTCTGAGCCAGTTTCAGCTAAGTTCCTTAGA
>NZ_JANPLS010000440.1:0-3421 GCF_031422475.1 Chamaesiphon sp. VAR_48_metabat_403 | reverse complement strand
TGGTACGACTACCGTTAAATTTCCCGTCGCCAATCGCAAATTTGCCATCCAGCGGATTAATTTCTCTCCTGGTAAGTCTGGAGTCGAAGCAACAGAACTAGAACTCAAGCAAGTAGCCGCTTTTAAAGCTACCGTCAGTCCCACCAAACTCTGGAGCGGCAAATTTATCGCCCCTAATTCCGGCAGAACTAGTTCTCCTTACGGCGTGCGTCGTTATTACAATGGCGAGTTTGCCACAGATTATTACCATCGCGGTTTAGACTATGCAGGCGGCTATGGTTCTGCGGTTGTGGCTCCAGCAGGTGGCAAAGTTGTCTTAGTCGGTTACGAGAAAAAAGGCTTCCGCGTCCACGGTAATGTGGTAGGTGTAGATCACGGTCAGGGTTTAGTCAGTATCTTCATGCACCTGAGCAAAATTAGTGTCGAAGAAGGGCAACTGATCGCTGCTGGCGATGACATCGGTGCGATCGGTAATACTGGTTCTTCTACTGGCCCTCATCTACACTGGGGATTATACGTCAATGCCGTCTCTGTCGATCCAGTTCAATGGCGATCTCAATCGATCGAATAGGGGATAGGGAATAGTGAATAAAATCCCCTCCAAGGAGGGGTGCCCGACAGGGCTACTGGTCGGGTCACCCGCCCAGTGGGGTGGGTAAGATCTCCGCATCTCACTAACTCCTCCCACACCCCCCACACCTCCCACACTCCCCGTCCTCCATGTTTATCTTGTCCAATTTTCGGGGAATAATGTAGATAGATGATGGTTTGCAAGCGTTAGTAGTAGGAATTGGGGCACAAAGCTCCTTCATTCAAAACCATTTACAGCGCGCGCACTGACGACTTACAACTTATTTTAATAATGAACATTCAAGCGATCGTAGAACATGCTCTAGACGAAGGCTATCTGACTCCTGCAATGGAAGCTGAGGTAGGACGGATCTGTGATAGTGCTGCCGAATTATCAGTAGAAGAGTACATGGCACTCGATCATCTGATGGGCGCACTATTAGCTGGCGAAGTGGTAACGGTGCCGCGCAAACAATTTATTAATGTGATGGAAGAATTGGTAATTACTGAGACAATCGCTCAGATTACCGCCATCGAACTCAACAACGACGTACAACTAGATGTTGGCGATATTGCTGCTTATGCCCTCAATAGATTACCACCCCTGTATGCTACTACCGAAGAAGGCGCAAGCTATCAACGCGAACGCGCTCAAAAGGAACTTCAAAATTTAATTACCCAACAAGTCGAATCGGCAATTACCCAAAATCTCAATCGCCCAGAATTTTTCCCCGAACGTCAGGCAATTGCCAAGCCTACTGGCGACGAGGTTGTCAAACAGGTAAGCACTCTCTTACAATCTTACGCACCTCAATTTGAAGCTCAAAATCATGCTGTCGGGGCGAATAAGTAACTACGATTACACCTGTAATGAAATGCCCCAACTGTCAATCCACCAAGATTCGGAAGCATGGTTTTTATCGAGATAAACAACGGTATCAATGTAAAGATTGCGCCCGTCAATTTGTCGAACATCTGACTCCGCATCTCCATCAGCAGGCGAGTACTGGCGTAGAAGATGGCATCGATCGATACATCAAGTCTATCTCTACTCCTGCTGATGATACGCTCATTAATTTACAACAAGCCACGTTAGAGTATCCCCTCTCGCAAATGCAGCCGACTCTAGCACAGGCTCAGCTAATCGCCATGTTATTGCGATCGACTCAAGCTGTGCGAGTATTAGAGCTAGGCATTTTTAGTAGCTATTCTACCCTGGCAATCTCGCTAGCATTACCTCCCGCTGGGCAACTAATTAGCTGTGGCGTAGCCGGGAAACATCTCGATATCGCTCGTAATTGCTGGCAGCAGTGCGGCGTTGCCGATCGCATTGATTTCCACATCGGCACTGGTTTAGAGCTGTTGGATGAGCTACTGGCTGCCAATCCGGTGATGTATTTCGACGCGATCGTTATCTCTGGACTCAAGTATCAATATCCACAGTACTACGATCGGGCGATCGAGTTGTTGCGCCCTCAGGGGTTGACGATCGCTACAGACGTATTATGGCAAGGACGAGTATTAAATCCCGATACCTACAATGACGAATTTACCGGGGGTTTGGATCTGTTCAATCGTCAACTAGCCACCGATCCTCGCGTTCGGGTGACTGTACTACCGATCGGTGATGGGATGTCGATCGCGACTAAGCTCTAGAGATGGGAGATGAGAATTTAAATACTTTGCTACGCAAAAAGCCACAACCCTAAGGTCGTGGCTTTTTGTTTCAGTTGGTGGCGGAGACTGGATTTGAACCAGCGACCTTCGGGTTATGAGCCCGACGAGCTACCAGGCTGCTCTACTCCGCGTCGTGTTTTTCACTCAACTTATTTAATATAACACCACTTTTTTATAAAGGCAAGCTTTGGGGGAAATTATTTTGAGACGGGGGTGGGAATGAGTTTTAATCCAAAATCCATAGAGGATGCACAAGTGCTTAAAAAATCTTAAAATCTGTAAAGATACAAAAAACAATGAGATAGATATGCGGGTTGCGATTGTTGGTGCGGGATTGGCGGGATTGGCTACCGCTGTCGATTTAGTCGATGCTGGACATGACGTAGAGATTTTTGAGTCGCGTCCTTTCGTCGGTGGTAAAGTTGGGAGCTGGGTGGATGCTGATGGCAATCACATCGAGATGGGTTTGCACGTCTTCTTCAACAACTACGCTAATCTGTTCGCACTAATGCAGCGGATTGGGGCGACTGATATCTTTTTACCCAAAGAACACGTTCACAATTTTGTCAATGCGGGTGGGGACATTGGGAAACTAGATTTCAGATTTTTCCTGGGCGCGCCTTTTCATGGCTTGAAGGCATTTTTTACCACCGAGCAATTAACGATCGTCGATAAGCTTCGCAATGCACTAGCTTTGGGTACTAGTCCGATCGTGCCTGGATTAGTCAGTTATGAGATAGCAATGAAGATGATTCGCGATCTCGATCGAGTCAGTTTTGCCGATTGGTTTCGATCGCATGGCGGTAATAACCATAGCTTACGCCGGATGTGGGATCCGATCGCGCTGGCGTTGGGGTTTATCGATACCGAAAATATCTCGGCGCGTTGCATGTTGACGATCTTTATGATGTTTGCGTCGAAAACCGAAGCCTCAAAGCTAAACATGTTGGTCGGTTCGCCTGCTGAATATCTGCTCAAACCGATCGTCGATTATTTAGAATCTAAAGGTACCAAAATTCACACCCGCAGTCAATTGCGAGAAATTAAATATACAGGCGAAGGCGATAATATTCACATCGATGGCTTTGCGATTGCCAATGGGGAAAATGTTGAAACAATTACGGCGGATGCTTACGTCTGCGCGTGCGACGTGCCGGGTATTCATCGCATTATA
>NZ_JANPLS010000439.1:0-6539 GCF_031422475.1 Chamaesiphon sp. VAR_48_metabat_403 | reverse complement strand
GTTTAGCATAGCAAGTTCGGTAGAACCAGGATAATTCTTTCCCAGCCACGAATCTGGCTTGACTTTTGGCAACTCATACCTGACTTTTCCAGTTGTCAGATTTTCACGTTTGAATTGTCGTTGTTTGCCCAAAGCACGCGGAATTTGCGACAAAAAAGATAGCGGGCAAATTCGCCGCCAAACTTCATGCCCGAATACTAATAAAATAAAGATTGATGCAGGTACGATCGCGCCCCAAAACAGCGTTGTAGCGAGTGGGTATGGCTGCTCTACTAAGCATTTCCCCTGCACCGCAATACAGCTATTTGATAACCTTAATGGACTCCAAGGATGGTTTGGCTCCGTCAATACCGAAGTCCACGGATCGTAGAATAAAGATGCAATAATTAGCAACCAAGCGATCGTCAAAATCCAACGAACCACATGCATTCGTCGTTCGGGTATCCGTGAAAACATATATAAAATTGCGATAAAAAATTTTAATCGAAAAAACTGGGGAAACCCTAAGAACGCACTTTTCGCTAGTTAAATTGATAGGGTTATATATTTAAAAACAATAGACTTTTGACTATGAATAGATCGAAAATGACGGCTTAGTGAGTGACTTCATTCATCGATTCATAGATAAACCCCATTAATAAACAAGTTTATAGCATAAACTCGTCTATGCATAGAGTATTAATATGTGCTTTTGAACAGAATATCGAATAAACTCTCTAAATATTCTTATCGATGGCACTTTTCCGCTAGCAGCAAACGGCTTTAGATCCCGATCGATGCTCTTAATAAAATATTTGTAATCCTTACCAGAGTTGTGTTTGCAATGATACCGTCCGGCGCGAATGGCAGGACTCAACGGTAGAAATAATAAAAAAGAGTAGCTGTTGCTACTCCCTGTATAGATATATTAAGATGTTTTCGTAATTCTCTCGCCCGATCGATTTAGGTAGCAGGGTACACCACTGCCAAATTTCCAACCAGTTAAGATCCGATCGTAACTTGTCGATCGGGTAATGTTTTCATTAATGTCGCCATTTCGATCGCATTGAGCGCGTAACCCCAACCATGATTGCCTTTAATGCCCGCACGTTCCAAGGCTTGAGTCATGGTATCGACAGTTAACACTCCGAAAATAACTGGCGTACCGCTCTGAAAACCTACCGCCGCCACACCTTTGGCAACTTCCGAAGATACATAGTCAAAATGGGGCGTGTCGCCCCGAATTACCGCACCCAGACAGATAATCGCATCATAGCGATTTGATTCGGCTAGTTGTTTTGCCACCAGTGGCACCTCAAAGCATCCCGGCACCCACGCATAGTCTACTTGGCTACCATTGGGGTCGATATCGATTCCGTGGCGTTTGAGACAATCCTGGCAGCTTTCTAGGAGTTTATTAGTAACCAGGTCGTTAAATCGACCGATAACGATCGCAAACCGTAAAGAACTATCGCAGACGAGAGTGCCTTCAAAAACTGCCATTTAATTAAAAATTATGCGTAAAACAGGATACAACTATTATAGGCTGGCATAGCAGGTCGAGATCGGCTGCAATTGAGACAAGATTGCCATCCTAGCAGCCGATCGCAGACATTAGCAATCTAAACTACAAGGAAGTTGAGGACTCCAACGACAACTACTAAAATTGTCCACGCTCCAGAGCCGACGAACAGCAGTTGTTTCGATCGATCCCAGTTTTGTGGTGCTGCATAAGCAACAGGCACGCCGACAATCATCACGAAAGATAGTAGCACTAATGCGAACAGTGCCAGGTTGAAAATTACGATCATTATATGTACGCTCCCAAAACAGCAGTATTTAAACTTACACTATTAAAAATTTAGCACCTCTTTGTTGGTTGTTGGCTATTTATTTGGGGGACGGGGGGGGAACTGAGGGACGGGGGGACGAGGGGACTGAGGGACTAGGGGACTAGGGACAAATTATTGGCTGTGAGCTATTCTCATGATGAAAAGTGAGATTGGATCTGATGGTGGTTTTTAAAAACAAAACGGCTGTAATCCGCATTCTGTCGTCAACAGCCTGACAATAGTTCGAGAATCGTGGGGATTTCATTTAGTTCGTCAATGATGGCATCTGCTTGTTTTGCCTCCAGCCAATGTGGGGTGCGTTTCCAGATCGATCGCATTCTGGCTTGCTTGGCTCCGTCAATATCTGCGGTGGGGTTATCGCCGACAAAGACGCTGTTTCGAGCCGAGCTACCCAATCGATCGATTCCCCGCTGAAAAATTGCCGATTCTGGCTTCCTCACGCCTTCGGTTTCCGAAATTAGAATCGCGTCAAAATAGTCGCGAATGCCTAATCCAGAGATCGCTCGATTTTGAAATTCGCCGCGCCCGTTTGAGATAATTCCTAATAAGTATCCTTGCTGTTTTAAAGTATTCAGTAGCTCTAACAATCCAGGGAATGGTACGCAATGAAGTTGAAACTGGGTTTCATAATCTGCTAGTAAGTCTTGCCAGGTAATCCCGTCAATTTTAAATTCGGTAACTAGGTTTCGATAAACTTCGTCTTTCCAAACGTGTCCGTTTGAGTCTAACTGTATAAACTTTGTTGCATAGTTAACTTTGGGAATATGGCTTAAATAACAATTGAGTCGATCGTACTGGATATCGATAAATTGCTCGATGGATCGATCTCGATCGAGTAGCGTGCCATCCAGATCGAAAAGCACAGATTTTATCGTCATACATTCAATTTAGATATTTGCACTACTCAGATTCGATTCGATCGCGTATGTTGGCACCTGAAGAAAATAGTTCCGATTGAACTGTTCTTCTTCGATCGCTGCAAAGAATTTCTGGACTGTCAACAATGAATATAAATCTACATTCCCATCAATTTGCGGTTGAGTTAAAACTATTTTGACGAGATTGGTTTCTGGCTGGATGGAAATCTGAAATCCGATTTCGACTAAAGCGTCTAATCCCAATCTGATGGTGCGATCGCTAACCGCTAATTTTAATTGCAATCGTTCTAGTTCGATCTCTTCATTCGTATTCGACAGATACTTAGCGATGCCAACTAACTGCTCGAAAATCTCGCGACTGGTTGCTAAATTAGTAGTCTGATAATCTAACGCCAACGTCCCGCGATCGCGAAGGGCTTCTTGGCAGTAGCCTTGTAACTCGCTCCAATTACTAGGACATTTTTTAACCCAAGTAATCGCTGCTGAATTTTCTCGCTCTTCGGCTGACTGGTGACGAAAATCGAGTATTTCCAAAGGTACTTGTTGAATGGCAAAATTAGGTTGCTTCGAGATATCGGCGATCGTACTAATTATTGCCGCCGGACGAACTTCGACCAATCGCACTTCCATCTTCTTCTCGTAAGAATTAAAATCTAGCTCGACGATCGCATCGCAAGTTACTCGTGGCAGCTCGTGTTCGTAATGCCCCCACCAAATTCCTGGAAATCCTTTAGAACTACTGGCATCGATTAGCTCGAATTTAGTCCGAATATAGCGAACGGTGTTGCCTTTAAAATCTTGGATATTTTTATTCTTGATATCCTTAAATTGACAATTTTTAATTAGGAGTTTAGGGACTGGATTGCCCATACCATAAGGCTCTAGTAGTAGTAAGTCTTCAAATAAGTCTCGTCCGCTCGACAGATTTAGATCGGCAACAGTCACGACTAAATCTGTCTGAATCGACAATGGTGGCAATTTATCGAGTTGAGCGTGTAACTGCCGATCGATCGCTTCAGTAAAGATCGGAATATTTTCGACATTAATACTCATCCCGGCTGCAAACGGATGCCCGCCAAAACTATTGAGTAAATGAGCTTGAGAATTAACTAATTGATAGAGATCGACATTTTGAGTCGATCGCGCAGAACCCCTAGCAATTTGCGACTTTCCCTTAGCAGTATCTTCATCGCTATTAGTACTTAATAAAATCGTCGGCTTGCCATGCTCTTGAGCGATTTGTCCCGCAATTAAACCCAATACTCCCGGCGACCAATTATTATCTACCAGCACGATAACAGAAGTCGTAGACAAATCCAGCTCGGCTAATTTAGCCTCAACTTTCAGTGTCATATTCTTCTGCAATTCCTTCCGGCGCGTATTCGCTAATTCCGTCTCAGCCGCTAGCTCGTGACATCGATCGATATCCTTGCTAGTTAATAACTCCACCCCAAAACTTGCATCGCCATGAATCCGACTAATGGCATTAATTCGCGGTGCGATTCCAAACGAAATATCCGTCGGTCGATCGCCATTTCGCTTACACAATTGTAATAGCTTATTTACCCCCGGACGAAAACCCTCAATATCGGTTTTATTTTGCAACGTCACCCGCTCGATCCCCTTCTGCGCCAGATAGCGACAATCGCCATTGAGCTTCACCAAATCGGCAATTAACCCGATCGCGACTAAATCTAATAAATACTCTACAGGCTGCTGCGGAATATCGGGCAAAGTCAGATATAAAGCCTCCATTAATTTATAAGCAACCGCAACACCAGCTAAATGAAACAACGGATGACTCTCTTCAAAATAGCGCGGGTTGATAATCGCCACCACAGGCGGACGTTGCGGCGGTAACGTGTGATGATCGGTAACAATAATATCGACACCTAATTTAGTTGCATATTCAATTTCTTTAATATTCGTACTGCCCGTATCGCAAGTAACAATCAGATCTACCCCTTGCGCCGCCAATTTTTTAATGCCCGCATTATTTAGCCCGTGCGATTCCTTCATCCGATCGGGAATATAATAACTCAGCCCCTCTCCCTGCTTGAAAAACTGCCCTAAGCCGTCCCAAAGTACGCTAGTCGCCGTTACCCCATCCGCATCAAAATCGCCCCAAATAGCGACCTTTTCGGCATAGATGTAGGCTTTTTTCAATCGCTCCACCGCCGCCGTCATTTCCGTTCCAAATGCAAACGGACTAGTCGGTTGATATTTACTGTAATCTAAATAACCTGGAATCCGATCGAGATCCCGAATCCCCCGCTGCCATAATAATTGAGCGGCATATTTACCATTAACCGTCGGTTTACACGCCCGCACCGCCGCGACAAATTCCGGGGGAATTTCTAATTGAGGTGGAAGTTGCCAATCTACGCTCATACTGCACCGTCTTTTATAGCAATCCTAGACTATTTTTGATACTATTACTCAACTTATAATAAATTTGGGAGCTTGCTGTCATGCCAGAAGAATATGATTAATGCAGTTGAAGCTAGAACTTTAGACTACTACCTGACAAATATTAGAACTCGATTGCCCTACTTATGAATGTTAACGATATTAAAGATAGATTCGATCGCGGCGAATCACTCGATTACTTGTTTTTCTGGAGTCACCGACCTAATTCCGATGGATCGATCGGTAAAACTTGCTTTAGTCAATGGTTTGAGTCTAGTTTTGAACTAGATGGCATTCGCTATCAAACTGCCGAACATTACATGATGGCATCCAAAGCGCGTTTATTTGACGATCGATCCTTACTTCCCGAAATTTTAGCAGCAAATCATCCACGTCAGACTCAAACATTGGGCAGAAAAATTCCAGGCTTCCAGGAAACAATCTGGAACGAACATCGCTGATGGAAGTTCGAGATCTACTCTAGTTCGATCGATACCCAATTCCTACTTTTCAGAAATAGCACCAATTCGATCGATCGGCCAGAATCTTTGAGTTGCTTTGCCAATAATATACTCGCGCGGTACAAATCCCCAATAATGACTATCATAGCTATTATTCCGATTATCACCAAACACTAAATAATTACCTTTTGGTATAATGCCACCCGGAATTAGTTCTGTAGTGCTCCAATTATATGCTGGAGCTTCATCGAGATACTTTTCAGATAGGACTTTATCATTCACATACACCTTGCCATCTTTGACATCAACCCGATCGCCAGGAATACCAATGATTCGCTTGATAAAAGCATCTTTGTATCTTTCTTTTTTGAGAGTTTCTGTTGGTGAAAATACCACGATATCGCCTCGTTCTGGCGGATGAAAACGGTAGATTAATTTATTGATTATTACTCGATCGTTAATTGCTAAAGTAGGTAACATCGAACCAGCCGGAATATACCTTGCCTCAGCTACGAACGATCGCACGACAACCGCTATGATGAGATTTAAAACTAAAACGATACCTAAAAATCCAGCTATTAAGATCCGACTCCACAAACGCGGTACGTAGCGGCGAATTGGGGTTGAAGTGTAAGCAAAGTATACAGCGAGCAAACCGATAATAAACCGTAGAATTAGACAAAGCACCGAAATAGCTATTTGTCCCGATCCCGAACCAACAAAAGTTGCGATAAAAGTTAGAATAAATAATGTGGCAGGTAGCCACTGTTTCAGATAAATGTGTCCCAATCCAGGAATAAATCCAGATAAAAATACAGCTAGCCAAGCATCTTTACTCTTTTTTCGGCTAGATTCAAACTCACTCGAATTAGCATTTTTAGCTGTCCGATAAGCATCAAAAAGATTGACGATCGCTAAGATTAAAGGGAAAATTAAGGCTACTATCCCGATCGTAATAT
>NZ_JANPLS010000438.1:0-2006 GCF_031422475.1 Chamaesiphon sp. VAR_48_metabat_403 | reverse complement strand
TCCTGTACGCCCAATCTGGATTGGATTGCCAATTCGCCTGCATGAAACGGCGAACTGTTAGCTGAGGCTGAATTTACCATTTTGCTTGTCCGATTAAAGATCTGCTGCTAATTCAGCTACACCCCAGCCATTGGTATATATCCTGGAAGTTGTTTGATGCGATCGATCCATGCCAATACATGAGGATAAGGATCGAGATCGATTTTCCCATCTCGCGCCAAGGCAACGTAAGGGAAAACGGCGATATCAGCAATCGTCGGACGATCGAATTCTAACCAAGTATGCGTACTTAAATGCTGGTTTAATTGAGTAAGGATAAATGCCGATTTTTGGGTTGCTCGATCGATATTGATGTTGGTTGCTGCCCCAAATAAATGGTAAAGACGCGCATTTTCTACGCCCTGGCGGACTTCTCCTGCCGTTGTCGATAACCAGCGGACTACCTGACTGAGCGGGATTGCATCTAATGGTAACCACCGATCTCCACCATACTGTCGCGCCAGATACACCAGAATTGCTTGAGCATCAGCAACTTGCGTTTCGCCATCTATCAGCAGTGGCACTTGCCCGAAGGGATTCATTGCCAGGTACTCTGGCGATTTTTGTTCGCCTTTGAGCAAATCAATTTTAATCCACTCATATTCAAGGTTTAGCAGCGACAACAGCAATTGGGCTTTGTAGCTATTGCCAGATATTTCATGACCGTAGAGTTTTATCATAGTGGCTCGTTCGTGCGCTTTGGCTAATTTTACAATATTGTACCGTTCGTTCGGTCTAAAATACTGTACCGTTCGTTCGATATAATTGTCAATACAATGCATTAGCGCGTCAGCGTAGTCTCTCATGGGTCGAATTGCTGCCAAACAAACCTACATCCCGACTTTACTCAGACTATTTCGGCAATTTGGCTACGAGGGTGTGACACTGGCAAAAATCTCTCAGGCTACTGGATTGGGCAAAGCCAGTCTCTATCATCATTTTCCTGGGGGCAAAGCTGAAATGGCAGCAGCAGCTCTAGCAGAGGTCGATTTGTGGCTAGAGACGAGTATTTTACCGATTCTGAGTAGCAAGGTAAAACCGATCGAAGCATTCGAGCTAATGTGTCAAGAAGTAAGCCTGTTTTTTAATAAGGGAGAAAATGATTGTTTGTGGGCAGTTTTGCTCTTAGAACAATCTAGCAAAAACTTATTTGATTCCCAAATTAATCGTGCATTTTCGCGGTGGATCGAAGCCATTGCCAACGTACTCATTACCGCAGGAGCTAATGAGATCGCCGCCATACAGCGCGGTGAAGATGCGGTTATCACCATTCAGGGAGCCTTAATTCTCTGTCATGGATTAAAAGATTTCACACCATTTCAGCGCGTAATTAAGCGACTACCACAACAACTTTGTCAAGATATTTGAATCGTAAAAAAACGTGAATTCGAGTTAATGATATTTGCTTCGTTCAAGACACAATCGTGGCTAGTGATGCAAAGTCCGCCTAAAAATATTAATATTCTAATTTTCCGATCGATATATATATTCAAGTATATACTGAAAATTAGAGCGAGATTGGAAAGGATAAAACGATCGAATCGCAGCAAAAACCGGGCACGTTGAGAATATTATCTCACCCCAAGCCAGGATGAAATCGATCGCCATCAGCCGCCGCCAGATTTATTTATTATGGTGTCTGGCGTTGTTTCTATTAATAGTACTAACAATTCAGCCGATTAGTTATAGTGTAATGCGACTGACGATCGCGCTCCTAATTGCGGCGATCTGGTTGGGGGTTATATATTTATGGTGGCGACGAGTCGCGATGAGAATTGGTGCGATCGCCAGTGCGATAATTATCGCAGTTTTTCTATTATTACCGGGTCGTCCGATCGATGTTGAGGCATTGCGATCGGCATATATCGCATCGTTGCAGACTTATACTGGTACAGCTTATGTCTGGGGTGGCGAAAATCGGTTGGGCATCGATTGTTCTGGATTGGTGCGTCAGGGCTTAATTGAGG
>NZ_JANPLS010000437.1:0-3538 GCF_031422475.1 Chamaesiphon sp. VAR_48_metabat_403 | reverse complement strand
TATTCGCTCTCGCCGAGCCAGCCCTCGATCCGTTTCTGTTGAGCAAATTTCTCGTCAAAGCGGAATCGACGGGCTTGCAAGTCAGTCTATGCCTAAATAAGAGCGATTTAGTCAGCGACACCGAGCGACAGGACTGGTGCGATCGGTTGAGTGAGTGGGGGTATCAACCGATCGTCATTAGCGTCGAGCATGGGGTGGGGATAAAGGAGTTGCAAGTAGAACTCGATCGACAGATTACGGTATTTGCCGGACATTCGGGGGTGGGTAAATCGAGCCTGACTAATGCGCTGATTCCCGATTCAAATATTAGAGTGGCGACAGTTTCGGGCAAGCTCAGTCGCGGACGACATACGACTCGTCACGTTCAATTATTTACCATGCCCACGGGGGGATTAATTGCCGATACGCCGGGATTCAATCAACCAGATATCGCGTGTGCGCCGACGGAATTAGCTGGATATTTTCCAGAGATTCGCCAGCGATTGACTACGGGAAATTGTCAGTTTAATAACTGCACCCATCGCGACGAACCCAATTGTATCGTGCGGGGCGAGTGGGAAAGATACCCTCATTATCTAGATTTTTTGGCAGATGCGATCGCCTGGGAACAGCAATTACAATCTCAGCCCAAACTTGAAAATAATCTCAAACAAAAAAGCAGTACTGGCAAAAAGAAATTCGAGCCAAAGTTAGACTCCAAATATCGCCAAATTGCCCGACACACCTTACTGCAATCGCAGGGTAAGCTATCCGATGAATTCGATGACGACTAGTAAGAGAAAATCTGTTCGATCGAGACTGAAACAATTAGGTAAAAATGTCAGCCAATCGCTATCGGTATTTCGCTACAGTCGTAAGGCGGTAGATTTAGTGTGGACGACTAGCCACACCCTGACGGTATCGCTAGCAATGTTCACACTCGCGGGGGGATTATTGCCCAGTGCGATCGCGTTTGTGGGTAAATTAATTGTCGATAATGTGGTGTTGGCAAATCGGAGTGGTTTGCAGATCGATCGTCAACAGGCGTTGCTATATGTGGGTGTAGAAGCGATCGCGATCGTATTACTCGCCGCTGCTCAGAAGGGTTTGGTAGTATGCCAATCACTATTGCGAGTACTACTAGCACAACGGGTAAATGAATCGATTCTCGAAAAAGCCCTCACTCTAAATCTGTCACATTTTGAAGATTCCGAATTTTACGACAAGATAACTCAGGCGCGATCGCAAGCCTCCAGCCGCCCGTTATCGCTAATTACGCGCACGTTTGGGCTGTGCCAGTCTGCATTGACCTTAATTACCTTTAGCGGCTTGCTGTGGCGATTTTCGGGGTGGGCGGTAGTGGTGCTAATTGTCGCGGCAATTCCCGCGTTTATTGCCGAAACCAGATTTTCGGAACATGCCTTCCGGTTGTTCCGGTGGCGATCGCCGGAAACCCGCCAGCAACATTATTTAGAGACATTATTAGCGCGAGAAGATTATGCCAAAGAAGTGCAACTCTATCAGCTCGGTGGAATGCTACTAGAGCGTTACCGCGACATCTTTAACCGACTTTACGAAGACGATCGCGATCTGACGATTAGGAAGGGCTTCTGGGGCTATTTACTGGGCTTATTAAGTACGGCAGCTTTTTATGGAGCCTATGCCTGGATTGTGCTTGAAGCGATCGCAGGCGTAATTACGCTCGGCGAAATGACGATGTATTTAGTCGTATTCAGACAAGGACAAGCGACATTTGCAGCGGCTCTAACTTCGATCGGCGGGATGTATGAAGATAACCTTTATCTTGCCAATCTTTACGAGTTTCTAGACCAACCGATTCCCCAATCTCAGGGGCGAATAACTCAAGGAACTATCAGAGATGGGATTCGCTTTGAAAATGTTTCTTTTAGTTATCCCGGTAGCGAACGACCTGTTTTAAATAATATCTCATTGCATTTACCATTAGGCGAAAAACTGGCGATCGTCGGTGAAAATGGTTCGGGTAAAACAACCCTAATTAAGTTATTAACTAACCTGTACCAACCCACCAGCGGGAGGATTTTACTCGATGGCGTGGATTTACAAGACTGGGATGTCGATGTATTGAGACGCAGAATCGGGGTGATTTTTCAGAACTTCGTTCAATACCAATTTACCGTCGGTGAAAATGTCGGCGTTGGCGATGTCGAACATTTAGACGATCGCAAAGAATGGCAAATTGCTGCGAGTAAAGGCATGGCAACACCCTTTATCGATGTGTTGCCAGAAAAGTTCGATACCCAGTTAGGCAAATGGTTTAAAGGCGGACAAGAATTATCGGGCGGACAATGGCAAAAAATTGCCCTCGCCCGTGCTTTTATGCGATCGGATGCTGATATTCTAATTTTAGACGAACCCACCGCCGCGATGGATGCTGAAGCGGAAATGAATATCTTCAACCATTTTCGATCGCTCACTCAAGACCGAATGGTAGTATTAATTTCCCATCGCTTTTCGACAGTCAGAATGGCGGATAAAATTATCGTCATGGCAAACGGTGAAATTATCGAGCAAGGCTCTCACGAGCTATTGTTACAAGCAGGCGGACGCTACGCTCATCTATTTTCACTCCAAGCCGCAGGGTATCAGTAATGGGGGAAGTAAATAATACAAAGAGGGCGATCGAATCGATCGCCCTCCCTGTCATACTAATGTTAATGATGGAATATCGACAGCCACCAAGTTAGATCCTAAAGCCTAATCTTTAACTGCAAAAAAGCTTAGGTGATAGGGAAAATTTTTCCAAGGATGGGTTTGGATTTCCTTAATTACTGTCATCCCTTTCCAAGATAATTCTGGAATGCTTACTTCCACTGGAGTTTTATTAATTCTGGCTTTCTTGATGAGGTTTTCAACACTTTTAGCATCTAGAGTTAGCAGCAAAGATTTATCGCCGTCGTGTCCGTATAAATTGACGGGGATATGTCCAGAGCGGCGGAGGCTATTAGGTTTGCTACCAGCAACGCGTTGTTTTAGTTCGACTGAAATTTCCATGATTTTGTGTTGTTATTTGGTAAAATTTTGGTACTGAGATCGATAATTTCCAACTCGTCGATCGAGTTAGATTTTAGTTGAAATGTACTAACCGATCGGCGTACCATCAGCCGATAATAGTCCCCGTTTTGGCCCGTGAATCGGATCTTCAACAATAATCGTTTGGTCGCGACTGGGGCCTAATGAGACGATCGAAATTGGCACTTCCATTAAGTCAGCTAAAAACTTGAGATAGTCTAAAGCAGCTTTAGGAAGATCTGCCAGCGATCGACAATCGGCGGTATTCTGTTTCCAGCCTGGGAGTGTTTTGTAAATGGGCACGCACTTGGCAAAATCGCGCGCGGAGTCGGGGAAGTCGGTGGTACGCTTACCATTAATTTCGTAAGCGATACAGACTTGAATCTCGTCAAATTCATCCAAGACATCCAGCTTGGTAATTGCCATGCAATCCATTCCGTTGATCCGGACGGCATAACGACCGATTACGCCATCGAACCAGCCACAGCGACGTTTGCGACCAGTTGTG
>NZ_JANPLS010000436.1:0-1647 GCF_031422475.1 Chamaesiphon sp. VAR_48_metabat_403 | reverse complement strand
TCCTTCTTTAGATTTGAGGGCGATAACCTCGTCTGTGATGTGCCCATTCGCCCCGACGAGGCAGTGCTGGGGGCAGAAATCCAAGTACCAACTCCCGATGGTAGCGTGACGATGAAAGTGCCCAGAGGGGTGAAATCGGGGCAATCGCTCAAACTGCGCGGTAAAGGCTGGACGTTACCAAAGGGGGGGCACGGTGACTTATTCGCCAAACTTCAGATCGTTACGCCCCGGCAGCTCAATGAAATCGAGCAGGAATGTTACGAAAAAATTCAGGCAAATACCACCTTTAACCCCCGCGCCCACTTGGAGGAGATAACATTATGACTTTCAGCCTATCCACCACCGTAGTTTCAACAGAGGGGGATTGTCTATACACCTTTGAATATGCTGCCAATGTCGCGCAGACTTCGATCGCGGTCATACATGTTTATGTCCAGTTGGGCGTTATCGAACCCACAGGCTCGATGCTACATTCGCGCGAGATTGCCCGCATCGCTCAGATTCAGCGGTTGCAGCAAGATTTGGGAGTGAACTTAGTTGGAGCCGCGATCGTGCTGGATCTGGCGCAAGAAGTAGCTCAGTTGAAAGCACAACTTGAGGTGTATCGATCTCAGCCACAGAGTCTACGTTGACATGCTTCTCGGCGTGAACGCGCGAGAATTCCAAGAATCACTTCTTGGTTTTTCTGCTTCATAGCAACTGCCTCAGCTCCCAAGGGAGATTTGGTCTTATGTTCGCTCCACAGACTAGCCCCGCAAGCCCTGCGGTTTTTAAAAAGTAAACCAACTAATTTAACTATGTCACTCAAGGATGTTCAACCATTGCCCCTCGTGCTTTTCCCGGTCTACCGATTTTTCTGCGCCGCCAGTTAACTGGACTTCGCTCGTTAGGCTGTCTGATCCATGCGTCTCGGGTGGGTCAACGACCAATGTCATTGTACCGCAAGCGATCGTGTGTTTACTAGTGGTAATTCACAGCGCATACTAGCTGCACTTCGTTTGCTCCTGTAAAGCCGTGCTGTTGGCATAGCCTGCCGTAGGCACAGCACGGGGTTTCTACCCAAATTTCTGATGAAGCACCCACATCAACAGCCAGCCTTAGAACGAGAACGTGGCGAAGTCTTCCAACAGTGGGAAGATTGGTCGGAAATGCCGATGCTGGTGCTAAGTTTTGCGTGGTTGGGATTGTTTATTATCGAGCTAGTTTGGGGGCTAACTCCGATCTTAGAAGCCATTGGAACGACCATTTGGATCGCTTTTATCCTCGACTTTAGCGTCGAATTCACCCTTGCTCCGCGCAAACTTTCCTACATCAAGCATCATTGGTTAATTGCATTTTCACTACTGATTCCAGCCTTGCGAATCTTTCGGATAATGCGAGTCATTCAGCCGTTGCAATCGATTCATGGAATTCGAGGGTTACAGTTGTTACGCATCACGATCGGTACCAACAGAGGAATGCGCTTATTTGGTGCCAGCTTTCAGCGGCGCGGGTTTGGCTATGTGGTGGGATTAACTGTAATCGTCACCCTGATTGGATCGGCTGGTATGTATGCGTTCGAGCGCGAAGTTCCCAATGGGATTATTACTGACTATGGCATTGCATTGTGGTGGACGGCAATGGTGATGACGACGATTGGATCTGACT
>NZ_JANPLS010000435.1:0-26659 GCF_031422475.1 Chamaesiphon sp. VAR_48_metabat_403 | reverse complement strand
GGCAACCCCATTCCCCACATAGCAACAATATGACGATCGTCAATCCCGCTCGCTCCAGTTCCGAACCGATTAGCGATCCGAATATTGAGGTGCAAACTCAAGCTATTGCCAGTCAGTTATTAGCCGCCACTACCGAAAAGCGATCTATCTTTGCCAAACTCAAAGATCGGCTCAAGTGGGATGACATGCTGCTGGGGTGGACGATGGAAAACCCTAGTTTGCGGGTACAATTATTTCGGGCGATCGATTGTTTGCCATCGCTGACGACTAAGGCGCAAATTGCCCGTCACCTTCAGGAGTATTTAAGTGATGCGGCGGTAGAATTGCCCCAGACTCTTAAAGATCTCCTGAATTTTACCGCGCCCGATTCGCTCCCCGGACATGTGGCGGCGACAACGATGACTGCGGCTGTCGAAACCCTAGCGCGTAAATACATCGCAGGCGAAAATCTCCAGCAGATGCTTAAAAGTATCGATCGACTTCGCAGCCAGTCGATGACGTTTACGATCGATGTTTTGGGCGAAGCGGTAATTACCGAAACTGAAGCTCAATCTTATCTCGATCGGTATTTGGAGTTAATCGGGCAACTTACTACCGCCGCGCGGAATTGGGGATCTACCTCCGATCTATCTCCCGTGCAGGTTTCGGTTAAATTAACAGCGTTTTATTCCCAATTCGATCCGCTCGATGTTAAAGGTTCTCAGGCGCGTGTCGGCGATCGGCTGCGTATCTTGCTCCAAAAGGCGCAGGAAGTGGGGGCGGCGGTACATTTTGACATGGAACAGTATCGTTATAAAAACGCGACGTTAGAGGTGCTTAAATCGCTGCTGCTGGAACCAGAATTTCGCGATCGCACCGATATTGGGATTACTTTGCAAGCCTATCTCCGCGATAGCTACCAGGATTTGCAAGAGTTAATCTCGTGGGCGAAAAAACGGGGCAACCCGATTACGCTCCGGCTGATTAAAGGGGCTTATTGGGATCGGGAAACGATCGTCGCGCGCCAAAATCATTGGGCGACACCAGTTTATAACCACAAATCTTCAACGGATGCCAATTTCGAGCGGATGACCGAATTATTACTCGCAAATCACGAGTATTTACATGCCGCGATCGGTAGCCATAATATCCGATCTCAGGCACATGCGATCGCCATCTCGCAAGCTTTGAATATTCCCCCGCAACAGATCGAATTTCAAGTTTTATATGGGATGGCGGATAATTTGGCGATCGCCCTAGCCCAGCAGGGGCATCGCGTCCGGGTGTATTGTCCCTATGGTGCTCTAATTCCAGGGATGGCGTACCTGATTCGGCGACTATTAGAAAATACCGCCAATACATCCTTCCTCCGTCAAAGCTTGTCGGGGCAACCGCTAGAAGGACTGTTGGCGGCTCCAGTTTGGGGCGAAGGCGACGCAGATGGGAATGAGGTGCTACCGATGCCCATGCCTGCCTCGACACCATTAGTAACCCGGATCGATCCCGCTGCGGATACAGATTACGCGATCGAGCGTTCTCGATCGGCGGCAACTGCGGCACTAAATTCAGTAAAATCGAAGTTGGGACAAACCTATCAACCGCTAATTAACGGCGAATGGGTGCAAACAACCGCCACGATTCAATCTGTAAACCCGGCTCATCCGACCGAAATCGTCGGATCGATCGGGCAAATTACGATCGACGGTGCCGAAAGTGCGATTTCTGCCGCTCAAGCCGCTTTTAAAACCTGGAAAAACACCCCCGTCGCCAACCGCGCCGCCATTCTGCGCCGTGCCGCCGACTTACTCGAAGCCCGCCGTCACGAACTCAATGCCTGGATGGTATTTGAAGCCGGAAAACCCCTACCGCAAGCTGATGTCGAAGTCTCCGAAGCCGCCGATTTTTGTCGGTATTATGCCGCAGAAATGGAACGACTCGATCGCGAAATCGTCTACGATGTAGCAGGTGAAACCGATCGCTATTTATATCGCCCCAAAGGCATCGTGCTAGTAATTTCGCCCTGGAATTTTCCCCTGGCAATTCCGACAGGCATGGCAGTAGCAGCCCTAGTTACAGGCAATTGCGTCTTACTCAAACCCGCCGCCGTTACCTCAGTAATTGCCGCCAAATTAGCCGAAATATTAGTCGATGCAGGCATCCCTAAAGGCGTATTCCAATTCGTTCCCGGTAGCGGCTCCACCGTCGGTGCCCACCTCGTCAAACACCCTCAAGTACAGGCGATCGTCTTTACTGGCTCTCAAGAAGTCGGGTGCGAAATTTACGCCAGCGCAGCCATTCTCCAACCCGGACAAAAACACCTCAAGCGCGTCATTGCCGAGATGGGTGGCAAAAATGCGATCGTCGTCGATGAAAGTGCCGATTTAGATTTAGCCGTCCAAGGCGTTGTCGATTCTGCCTTTGGTTATAGCGGTCAAAAATGCTCCGCCTGCTCCCGCGTGGTAGTACTCGCCTCCATTTACGCACCATTTATCGAGCGACTAGTAGCAGCGACAAAATCGCTAAATGTGGGCAATCCGATCGATCCCAGTACCAAAGTCGGCCCCGTCATCGATGCCGCTGCCCAGCAGCGAATTCGCGAAACGATCGATCGGGGTAAAACCATCGCCACGCTCGCTCTAGAGCTGCCTAGCCCCGACACAGGCTATTTCATCGGGCCAGTTATCTTCACCGATGTCGATCCGCAATCTCCCCTCGCTCAGGAGGAGATTTTCGGCCCCGTATTATCGGTAATGAAGGCTGAGAACTTCGATCGCGCGATCGAAATCGCCAACAACACCAACTTTGCCCTCACAGGCGGACTCTACTCGCGCACGCCTTCACATATCGATCGGGCCAAGGTAGAATTTGAAGTTGGCAACCTATATATCAATCGCACCATTACAGGCGCGATCGTCGCACGGCAACCCTTTGGCGGCTACAAACTATCTGGTGTCGGCTCCAAAGCGGGCGGCCCTGATTATCTGCTCCAATTTCTCGATCCGCGCACGGTGACTGAAAATATCCAACGTCAGGGTTTTGCCCCGATTGAAGGTATCGATTGAGAATTAGGGAATAGGGGATAGTGAATAGTGAATAGTGATTGGAGTTTTAATCTCCCCAGTATCCCAGTCTCCCAGTCTCCTAGTCCCCCCGTCTCCCAGTCTCCCCGCTCCCCGCTCCCATCTCCTAACTCCCCTTATGACAGCATTAATTGAATTTGAGACAGAGCGACTGCTGTTGCGCCAATGGAGCGCGTCAGATCGAGAGCCTTTTGCTCGACTTTGTGCCGATCCGCGCGTGATGGAATTTTACCCGAATATACTCGATCGAACAGCTAGCGATGCAATGGTCGATCGAGTTGAAGGATTAATCGGCGATCGCGGTTGGGGCTTGTGGGCTGTAGAATTAAAGGCAGATAAACAATTCATCGGCTACGTCGGTTTACACATTCCCACTTACGATTTACCCTGCTCTCCGTGTGTCGAAATTGGGTGGCGATTGGCTTGTGAATATTGGGGCAAAGGTTATGCAACCGAGGCGGCTCAAGCCGGATTAAAAGTGGGATTCGATCGACTAAATTTACCAGAAATTGTCTCTTTTACCGCAACAATCAATCGCCGCTCTCGCGCCGTCATGGAAAGATTGGGGATGAAGTTAGATGCCAAAACATTCGAGCATCCGATCGTTCCAGTCGGACACATTCTGCGCGAACACGTTCTCTATCGATTATCACAAGAACAATGGCAATCGACGCATTAATCCGAATTTAACGACTGAGAGTAGATGCCCAAATCATAAAGCAAGCTGAAACTAATAGTCCAGCCGCGATAAAAAACTTATGTTTGCCGAATAGTGTCATATCGCGGATTGCTAGTAATAAACTAATCGACAAGGGGATTAATACACCTAGTTCGATCGATAGATTGCGATAAAATAGATAATTAGTAAGTTGAATTTTACCCGCACTGGGCAAAATCCCAAATGGCAGTCTAAAAACTTCTAAATTTGGATATAATAATGGTAACGGGAAAACTCCGGTAGATAAATCTAGGATTAGATGCGACAAGCCAGCTAAAATTGCTTGCAAACTCCGCAGTTTAAAAGTTTTGCCGCGTTGTCCCGATAACCATAGTATTAAAATGGTAATAAGTGGGAAAATTAACACCCCAATTAATGAATGCGTCGTCCGAATTCGGTGTCGATCGGGTTGTAAAATTAAGGCAGGAATTAAATAATCGATATCTGGTATAGATGCGATCGTTAGCAACCATATCAGCCACGGTAAGTTCGATCTAATCGACAATCGCTCTTGACGATTTACATCTAATTCTGTAGTTGTCAAATATACCGTCAAACCTGCAAAACTATGACCGATAAATGATGACATAATTATATCTAACCAAAACTATCGACTGGATAATAAGTCCGATCTTCTGCTACTATATCGTCGTCCTCAATTACTGCTAACTCCCGACTTTCACTAATCGCGCGTTGTAAAATCCGAATCAACTTTTGCGGCGAGAAAAATTCTAATTCTAGATAGCAACCTGCATCCAACCATTCTAATTCTTTGGGGTTGAAAATACTGCGGATATCGGCGGGTAATTGTCGAGCTAATGCGGCGGATGCATCAGATTGAAGTGTGAGGAGTTTGAGATTGTCAATAATCTGGCGCGGTAATATCCCCACATCGATTATCGGGATTGCTAGATTGGGAAACCAATTTTCATCTTGACGGAGGCGAGACACAAGCTGAATACCTGTCGGAGAGCAATCGTGGAGTGCGTAAACTTCTAATTCGAGATTGCGGCGCAGCATCTCCATCGTGGTGGTAAAAATATGCTGCGGATAACCATCGATCGATAGAATAGCGCAGTTATTTTCAAAGTGGAAGTTATTACTAATTAATAGTTGAGCAATTTCAGGTTTATCGCATATTACCACGCGATCGAAACTATAAGCGGTAACTTCAGGATTTAGTACGGTAGGTAAACTATAATTTTGTGGTGTGGATAAAATCTTTTCGGGTGGATTGTTAATACTATTCCATCTGGCTAGCCACCGATCGAATTGTACTCGATCGATCGAAATCTTATCTTGTTTCTTTTTGATTATTTGTTTACTTAAATAAATAGAACCCGCGCCGATTCCTAAAAATGTGGTAATAATAGTTCCAGCAATACTGCCTTCATCTATACTTGCTACTAAACTAACAAATATCAGCAGTACGAACATGAATTCTACAGCTCCATCTCTCTTTACTGTATAAGATTGCAATCGTTTATTTAATAAATAGTAAAGCTGGCTAGGTGTAAAAAACAGTGTGCCATTGACAGATATATCGGTAATTAATTTGGCAAATAAAGCATCTGTTACTTTTGGTTTACCAACAATTATTGCTGGCTCAAAAACAAATTCATGTCTGCAATTCTTACACCTACCGAGATTATCGGTTCGATCTTTGAGTTTGTTGTCGGTATTGCAGTTAATACATTTCATAATTAGTACTCGCCTAAATTCTAACCGAAACTTTCGGCAGTATAAAAACCAGGGCTACTATCGATAATTACCATATCGCCGCCTTCAACTACTGCTAATTCCCTACTTTCATTAATCGCGCGTTGTAAAATCTGAATTAGTTTTTGAGGCGGGAAAGATTCTAATTCCAAATAGCAGCCTGCATCTAACCAAGTTAATTCATCGGGGTTGAGACTGGCTCGCAAATCTGGATCGAGTTGTTGAGCTGTTTGAGCGGATGAGCTAGATTGAGGAGTCATCACATCGGTATTATCCATAATTTGACGGGGGAGAATACCGACATCGATAATGGGGATTGCTGAATCAGGAAACCAATCTGCTGCTCTCAATCGCCGTACTAATTTAATTCCATTCGGCGAGCAATTATGCAGCGCATACACTTTGAGATCTGGGTTGCGGTGCAGCATTTCCATTGTGGTGGTAAAAATACTCTGTGGATAACCATCGATCGTGAGAATCGCACAGCTATTTTCAAAGTGGAAGTTATTACTAATTAATAGTTGCGCGATCGTTTGTCGATCGCATATTACCACGCGATCGAAACTATAAGCAGTAACTTCAGGATTTGGATCGGTGGGTACATTATTAGTCTGCGATGATGGTAAGATTTTCACAGGCTGGTTATTGATACTCGTCCATCGATCGAACCACTCATTAAATTGAGCTTGCTCGATTAAGAATTTATCGAAGATTTGACTCTGCTGGCGTTTGCAATCCCAGCTCAACCACGCCGCCGCAATTCCTAAGCCGATCGAGAAAATAATCCCGATTGGTGTTTTAATAATAATACTGACAGGTAAACCAACTAATAATAAAATTCCAGCCAAAACTTTGAGGGCGGTAATATTCGTCTGGCGGGTACGTCGATTGAGTTGGTTAGACAGTGCATTTTGCGATACCAGCCACACGATCCAAGTCGCAGCGAAACTCACGATAATTGGTGCGACGAAATTAGGCGAAAGCTTGAAAAAACCGCTCGCCCAAAAGCAGGCGAAGATGATGGGAACAGAGCTACAGCCGATTGCTGGAATTGGGTTAGCCGCAAAGCTAGCTCTAATAAAACGCGATCGCAAGCGTTTATCTAATAGATAATAAAGTTGTCTGGGTGTGAAAAATAGGGTATTGTTTGCTGAGATATCGACGATTAATTTAGCAAATAAAGGATCGGTTAATTTCATATTAGTCGGCATTGCCGTCGGCTCGAAGGCAAATGGATGGTTGCAACTTTTACACCTACCCATATTGTCAGTCCGATCTTTGAGATTATTATCGGTAGAGCAGTTAATACATTTCACGATCGATCCTCCTCAAAGATTTGATTATTTAATAACACCCGATAATCTTCTCGCCCTCTGATGAGTCGATGACTATCTTTAGCTAATAATACTTCGGCTGGGCGCGGGCGGTGGAGAAAATGCGAAGACATGGCATATCCATAAGCTCCCACATCTTGGATGGCAATAATATCGTCGATATTTAAGCGGGGAAGCTGGCAATTTCTACCTAAATAATCGCGCGAATAGGTAGTATTTCCACAAACATCGGTAGTAAATAACTCGTCGCTATTTTGCCAGCTAATTATTTCACGATAGCCCCCATGTACCGATGGTACCGATAGATTTGCCACGGTAGTATCGACACCAATCATTTGTTTTTCGCCTTGCCATTTAGTCGCCACTACCCGCGCTAATAGTACCGCAGATCCGGCGATCGCCGCACGTCCGGGTTCGATTGTCAGCGCGATCGGTCGATCGCATCGTGCTAATTTATCGCTTAATATGCGCCCGAATTCTCCCCAGTCAAACGCCACTTTTTCATGATGGTAGGGGTAGCCAAAACCCCCGCCAAAATCTAAATAAGCCAAATCGCGCAACCGTGCCGCTAAGGATAAAATCGTCTCAATGGCATCTACAAACGCCTGTGTCGCATTCGTTCCTGTACCGCGATAGAAATGCAATCCCGCGATCGTTAAACCAGCTCTACGGGCGATCTCATTGGCTCGATCGAATTCATCGGGATGTACGCCAATTCGACTCGCTCCCGTCAGCGGTGGAAAGTTCAAGCGCAATCCCAATTTAGGTTTTGGGTATTCGTCTCGACTATAAACATCGATTAATGTCTCCAGTTGACTCAAGCTATCCAAATTAATCGCATCGATGCCCCATGTTAACATTTGGCGCATCTCCACCCGATCGAGATTGCTGCCGCTGTAGACGATCCGATCTGGCATAAAACCAGCCGCCAGAGCCAAATGAATATCTCCTGGCGTGTTGGCATGAATCCCCCAGCCTTTATTTTTAAAAACTTTCAGCAGGGCGACATTACCATTAGTAACGCTAGCAAATTGAAATTTTGTCTGGGGATAGGGAATAGAATTGGTAATCAGATCGATCGTCTCTAACAATCGATCGAGCTGATAAACATACAGGGGCGAACCGTAGATATTTAGTAATTCTTTAGCAGTAGTTTGGGAGAATGGAATCACGCTCGCTACGAAGTATTTTGTCAAAAATTGGATGTAACAACCAGTCTAGCTTACAATGCATCTACCAATCGTAAGATCGGGTAAGTAAGGCTGGGATGATTATTTTTTTGGAATCTCCTTAGTTTCATGGTAAGGATTGCTCTTATTACAAATAGTTTCAAATCCGATCGACTAGTCTCTAGGTTATTTAGACTGAATTTATACCAATTCTTTGCCAGATGAACACAATAATATTACTAGTACAAAGCGGTGCGAATAGTCCAATTAATAAGTGGCTCAACGAGAACCCTCTCATCCTTGGGCTGCTTTCATTAATTATTGGGATCGCACTGGCAGGCTCCGGTATATACGAACTCCGCAATGGTGTATCGCGGGACAAAAATGGCAATGCGATCGAGGGCAGGCTTGGCAAATTTACGTCAATTCTTCGGATCGCGATCGGTACAGCAGCATGTGTGTTTGGCGCACACAAAGCGATCTCTGGATAACAATTCTTCACTTTTATTGTCTAGAACCAAGGAATATGGCGATCGACACCAATCTAGATCGCCATATTTCGACTGCTACCAGCGGAAATCGGACTGATTTCTGGTGACAATTTCGATCGGAATAAAAACCCAAATTCTTCTCCCAGAAGCCGGGGATGTAGCAACGCAAAAACCACCGCAGCCAAATAGCAAGATTAAATAATGCTCGAACCAGCTATTTCACTAGATTTCACGATTGAGACAGTTAGGTGTCGATTGCGCCGTTCTGCGATCGAGGATTTGCCCGCGATCTTTGAAGCTACAACTTCACCAGGATTTCATGCTGGAATGGATTCAGAAGCACCCATCCAGCTCGAAGATTTGTACGAGCCATTGCAAGAGAATTTGCTAGCTTGGCAGGAGGGCAAACTCTATAGTTTTACGATCGCCGATCGTGATTCAGATAATCTATTAGGACGGATCGGTATCAATCGAAACAAGCGGGAAGGAATTTGGAATCTGGGATTTTGGACGCATCCTGCTTACCAAGGCAAAGGTTATATGACTGAATCGGTAATCGCGATAATATCATTTGGCTTCGATCGATTAGATGCCGTTCAAATCGAAGCAAGTTATGTACTCTGGAATAAAAGTAGCAAGCGGGTGTTGGAAAAGGCTGGGATGAGATTTGTCGGCTATATTCCTCACGCATTCTGCAAAAGAGGCAGGTGGATAGAAGCAAATAAAATGCGAATTATTAAGCAAGAGTGGCTCGATCTCGATCGATCTTCGGGGTTGACTAGGTAGTGGAGTAGTCGCGATCGATTTAGACAATTTTTAATGACAACTTCCCAGTGGATAAGATAGAATAAATTTACTAGATCGTAGCTAAATCCGATCGTTAATGTGGCGTAACTATGACGAATGTATCGGCAGCCCCCATTACTTTACCAGACCATACTCAGCTACCCGAATCTGACGGTACGTTTGTGAAAAACTTTCAAGAACATCCCCAAAGTATTTTACTGACGGACTCGATCGGATCGACTCTACAACAAATCCACCCCGACGGACAATACGCGATCGGGCAAGATTCCGGTATTTACTGGCGGTTAACCGAGCCACCAGAGCGGGGTGCAGAAGCCCCCGATTGGTTTTACGTTCCCAACGTACCACCCACTTTAGATGGTCAACTGCGCCGTTCTTACGTCCTCTGGCAAGAAATTGTTTCCCCCCTAATCGTCTTGGAATTTGTCTCCGGTAACGGGCAAGAGGAACGAGATAACACGCCCTACGTGGGTAAGTTCTGGGTGTACGAGCAAGCAATTCGCGTACCTTTCTACGGTATTTATGAGCCAAATCGAGCCAGTCTAGCAGTTTATCATCTGCTGGAAGGGCGTTATCATTTACTCGTTCCCAACGAGCGGGGACATTACGGAATTCCGCCCTTGGGGATAGAATTGGGCATCTGGGAAGGGAATTATCAAAATACTTTTTTCCCTTGGCTGCGCTGGTGGGATAGTCAGGGCAATTTACTCCCGACAGGTACGGAAAGAGCCGATAGAGAGAGTCAACGCGCCCAGCAAGAGAGTCAACGAGCGGAGCGGGAGAGTCAACGCGCCGAGATTGCCGAGCAGGAAAACGATCGATTACGCGCTAGGCTGCAAGCACTAGGCATCGATCCTGACGCGATCTAAGGTTTGTCGATCGAGGGTACGAAGTGGGTACCCTAAGATCTTTGCTTTGACTAAGCTGTCGAACATTTAAACCACATACTAGATTTCTTGAAAGCGGGGAGCGGGGAGCGAAAAGTGCGTTCTTGGGGTTTCCCCAAGTAAAGCACCTTTTCAAGAGAGCGGGGCGAAGACAAGTAAATTAAATGACTAACAGCTTAGTCTTTATGTAACCCTAGTTGCCACCTAAAACCTCAGCGGTTAGAAACCGCTGCTCATGTTGCAAAGTCCGCCTACGCGGACTGAAATGTTAGTCCGCGTAGGCGGACTTTGCAACACTAGCCACGATTTTAATCGTAGGCGTTCTTAGGTAGCAACTTAGGTTATGTAATGGTGCAAGATGTGAGTCTACCAAAGGTTAGCGATTTCAATCGCGATCGAAATAAGCCTGAATTTTACTCCAGACTGGTTGTGGCAACCAAAATGGATGATTCCAGCTTAAATTAGTCGGTTCTGTCAATATATTAATGCGCCATCGCTCCCACATCATAATTAACCACAAAATCTCACCAATCCGCCGACCTTGAATCGAGCCGCTAAATTTACCTCTGACTAATTGAGTCGCGATATCTGCTTGCCAGTATCCCGCCTGTGCTAAAACTTGAGGATTCAACCAAGTGCCCAAATCTCTCCACAATTCCTGAAATAGCCATGCCGTCAGCGGTACGCCCATACCGCGTTTCGTTCGCCAGACAATTTCTGACGGTAATAGATCTGCGACTGCCCGTTTGAGGATATATTTTTCGCAGGCACCCTGAAGCTGGAGCGTGCCAGCTACGCCAAAAGTCCACTCGGCTAGGGGTAAATCGCAAAAAATCGATCGCACCTTCAAACCATGCCACCGCGCCAAATTAGTCGCACGCGGGTGAATATTTTGGGCACCTTTAAGCATTAACGACGCTCGGCGCAAGCGGTGGAGTAATTCGGGTGTCAGGGTAGAATCTAGAGCATCACTAATCCAATCGGCAGGATCGAGATCCTGAATTTGTGCGAGGATGTGTGGTTGAAATGACTGACGCTCGTAACCGTAGAGCCGATGAAAAGTCTGAAGATAGGGCTGAATAAAATCGGTACTTCCCCCATAAATACTCGCCGCAATCAGCGGTTTATTCGTCCATCCCGCAAATAATTGATCGCCACCTTCCCCATTAAAAATTACTGCTACATCCTGGCTAGCAGCTTGACAGAGTAAATATAAAGGCACCGTCACGCCATCCCCATAGGGTAAGTCTAAAGCGCGACTGGTAGCATCGATCGATTTCCTGACTAATTTAGGGTTTACAGGCACTTTTACCAGTGGAATCTGGAGATGGTGAGCTACCTGCTCGGCGTAGGGATACTCCGAAATTCCCGCATCCCCAAAATCGAGCGTATAAGCCCGAACTTTAACCCCATTTTGAACTAATAACGCCGCCGCGATCGAAGAATCCAATCCGCCCGATAACAACACGCCCACGGGTGCATCTGGTAAATCCTCAATTTGACGGTGGATAGCAGCTTGCAATAACTCTTGCAGTTGTTTGACAGCAACCGTTTCATCGGTTATCTGTTCCCGTGCCTGCTGCCATTGCGCTGGAGCGGTTGCGCCGATGGTAACTGGATTAGTGCGATCTAAATCCCCCGACACCCAACGTAATTCCGTCCCCGCAGGTACCGCCTGAATCCCCCGCACGGGGGTTAAAGGTGTCGGTACGTAAGAAAAGCAACTATAGCCATAAAACCCGCCTAAATCGATTGCTGAGGGGGAGGCGAGCGGTAACAATAACTGTAAATGCGAAGCAAACCAAATCGTGCCATCTCGCTCCATCCAGTATAAAGGCGTGCGTCCGAATGGTTCTCGCCCCAGCACTAAATCTGTATCCTGCAAGCGCACCCAACAGTCTAATGCCAACCCCGATGCCGAAATTCCTACAGGTGTCGCACCGAGCGGCTGGATCGGCGCAGAGAGTAAACTAGCAAGAATGCTCGATCGATCTTCATCACCCCAATAACCAACTAATTGCCCAGCTAAAATCGCAATTTTCACATTACTACACCCCAGCGATCGACTATTATCATCTTAATTAATTAAGTCTGCTAGGCGATTTTACTCAACTGCGGCGGAGTTTGACGATAAAAAATCCATCCATTTCTAGGCGATGCGGCCAAACTTTAATCCAGCCAGCATCGCTAGCTAATTCAGCCAATGGCGAATCGATAGGTGGTGGTTCGATCTGCCAGTCTGGATGAGTTTTTAAAAACGGTAAAATCACATCCTCATTTTCGATCGCACATACGGTACAAGTAGCATATACCAGCACGCCGCCCGGTTTTACCCAAGTGGCAGTATTCGCCAGTAACTTGGCTTGTAATTGAGCTAAATCGTAAATTTGGGCGGGTGTTTTTTGCCATCTGGCATCAGCACGACGGTGGAGGGTACCCAATCCCGAACAAGGTGCATCTAATAATACCCGATCGGCGGTATTAATTAATTCGCTCAAACCACAACTATCGCCAGTTAAAATCTCCACGCTATCGAGTTGCAATCTGACTAAATTTTGCTGCATTTTTTTCAGTCGCGAAGCTGTTTTATCGATCGCTAAAACTCGTCCGGTATTACCCATTAATTCGGCAATATGTGTTGTCTTACCACCCGGTGCCGCACAAGCATCAATAATTACTTCACCTGGCTGCGGATCGAGAATTTGGGTGACAAGTTGGGCACTACTATCTTGAATCGTCCACCACCCATCCTGATAGCCAGGGAGTTGACTAATCGCCCCGACATTTTCGACAAATCTCAATCCTTGAGATAGATATGGAATCGGGATCGACTCGATGCCAGCAGTCTGAAAAATCTCGATTAATTTATCGCGTTGCTGTTGCAGTTTTACTAGTTGTGGTGTTGTCGATGGCAAATCTACCTCAATTTTGAGGCTATTTACCCGCACATCGATCTTCGGCGATCGATTGAAAGCTTGGCATAATAGTTCGGTTTCCTCTGCACCCAATTCAGCGATCCACTGCTCGATTAACCAGTCAGGAAAGCTGTACAAAACACCCAGCCTTGCAATCTGGTCTTCTGGTAAATTTAGTACCTCTGCGCCCTCATTTTGCAGGCGAATATATTGACGCAAAATTCCATTGGCTACGCCAGCTAAACCAGCTAAATCGTTAGCTTTAGCTAAGTCTACAGTCGTATTGACAGCCGCAGAATCGGGGATGCGATCGAGGTAGCGCAGTTGATACAATCCCAGCCGTAATAATTGGCGTAAGTTCGGCGGTTGACGATGTGCAGGTTGGCTGGCTAATCGATCGATTATTGCATCTAAGGTGCGTTTGCGCCGAACGATGCCATTGACTAATTCGGTAAATAAATTGCGATCGATCGCCGATAATTCAAATTTAGCCAACAATCGATCGGTAACGATATCTACAAAGCTACCAGTCTCGATATCTTTAAGTGCGAATAATACTAATTGACGAGGATTCATAGAGATGGGGGGACTGGGAGACTGGGGGACTGGGGGACTGGGGGACAAAGGAGCATAGATTTTTAATCCAAAATACTCCTTACTTCTTACTCCCCGCTCTCCTAAAACTGCGGCGTAATTCCATCCCAATTAAAATCATTGAGTCTAAAACCGATCGAACCGATGCTGAGGACTGGATTGTAGCGGATCACAAAATTATAAGTACGGCGACTATATTCTAAATAATAATCGGTACTAATTTGTTGACCGGAATCTAGATTGAGTGAAGATTGAATTCCCACTCGAAATGGGCCGCTAATTTGTTGATTTATCCCGGCAGATATAATTCGATTATCGACGATGCGATCGAATAGAAATGGCGATTCTTTGCCGCGAAACTGTTGGAAGTAGTTAATATTAAATCCGGTATAATCAAAGCTTTGTTTGGAGAAGTTACCAAACTGTCCTTGAAGGCCAACATTATAGCCGACGATCGGTTGACTATCACCATTACTATAACTAGTAAATGTGCTGCGAATTCCAGTGTTGAGCTGGATATACGGGACGACAGGAACGGGACTATAATTATAAGTTTCTTTTTCACCGGGCGGTAAACTTTTACCTTCCCAAAGTCGAAAACTTTTAGTAAGATTTGCTGAGGCTTGATAGCGACTGAGGGTGGTAAGATCGATCGATTTATTGGCAGAAATTAGATTCTGGCGATCGGTATTAGCGGTAATTGCTTGTGCGCCGACTTGATAATCAAAATTGACACCTGTATTGCCGATCGGAATTACCGATGAAGTTAATACGCCGCCGATACTCGATTGGACATCTTGAAAACCCAGCGAACCATTAAAAATTCGATCGCGATACACAGCTTCGCCTGTGAGCGAATGGGGGACGCTGACTAAATTGAGATTTTGTCTGACGGTAGCTTTACCACGAAAGTTATTACCGAGTTGGTTAAAACTCAATCCGGCGATCGATGCCGAAGCCAGCACGGTGGTATCGGGGCTGAGATTTCCTTCGAGATTTGTTTTGACACCAAAGACAGAACCATCAAAAAAATTCAAATTTGTAACTGCTTTCTGGATGAAATATTGAGGTGTAATCGTGACTCTAAATCTCGAATCAAATACGGGGTAAAAGCTATTTTCAACATATACACCCCCGCGTTCTTGACCGTCAAAACCAATATTAAACGGATTGGGGCTTTTACCTAATTTATTAATTAATAAGCGACTTTGAGGGATGGGGATATCGAAGTTATTTTCGATCGTAATGCGGGGATTGCTGGTAACGATCTCATCTTCTTCACTATTGAGCGTTTTAAACTGCGCTCTGTCGGCTTTAACTTGTAATTCTGGCGGTGAAAACGGATCGTTAGTAATTCTGACTTTTTCCGCCGTCACCTGCTCGCCGAGAAAATCTACTTTATCCGCCTGGAACCGGAGGCGACTAATCTTACCGCTGGGTTTGAGCGTGGGTTGATAGTCGATATTGCGCTCGTCGCCGACAACTACGCCCGTCGAGCTGGTACTCTGAATATTGGTAACTGGTTGGTCGTTGAGCAATCGTTCGCTCAACAGCGGTTCGACAGATGGCAGATCGCCTGCGGGGACATTAGTTCGCGCTCTTTGAACTAAATTTAGATCGCTAACTAATGTCGGCTGATAAATATCTCCCCGCGCTTCAAGGATACTCCCGCGATCGTCTTCAAAGTTATACTCAAATTGCGTCCCATACAAAATCTGCTTGCCCCGAATTAGCGAAACATTACCTTCGGCGACGGCGATTTTGGTTTTGAGATTGACGCGCAAGCGATCGGCTTGCAGTAAAGCTCTATTGAAGCGTACCACTACCTTGCCGTTAGCTGTAATTATCTGGGTCTCATTATTAAATTCTTGCTGCTCGGCATTGAGTTCGATCGTGCCGTTAGGTGCGTTAATATTCGTCGTGGGCGGTGCTTGCGGATCGGTTTGGACGATTTTGTACGTCAAGGGTGCCGATCGACGGTCTGCGGCGATATTTACCGGGCTGGGGATGGGTGCAGCGTGCGCCGGACGTAGAGAAATGTCGATCGAATAGTAGACCAATATTAATAGTAAATACCGAGCGACTTTCCAGGTTCGCCAAGCTACCTGCCGATCTGACTTTTTCCCCACGCTGTGATTCTTCATGCTTTAACAATCGATCTGAACTATATTATTCAGACAGATCGCGGTTGTTTGGGTTCCGGGAAGGGTCGTTAGAAAGGAATCCAAAGATAAATACGAGTAGAAATACTGCAACTACAATATTTACTACGATTTTTAGGGTGAGCATCGATCCGGTATCTCCAGGTGAATTGACATCAATCCCTATCATAGCTGAAGACCAGCATCTTGAGGTAGATGGGAGATGGGAGTTCGGAGATCGGAGCGGGGGAACGGGGGACTGGGATCGTGGATGGATTTTTAATCCAAAATCCAAAATCTCCCATCTCCGAACTCCCCGCTCCCCGCTTTTTACTAATTTTTAAGACCAGGTTGGCGGGGGTTAGTTAGGATCGAACTGTTAAAAGGATTGGGTAAATCGGCAGTGCGAATTGGCTCGCTAGTGCGTTGACGAATCCCTTCTTGATAAACTCTATTTACCGAACGAGCATCGCCGACAGCTTCTAGATCGGGATAGCTCAAGCCGAGTAATAGTGTAGCTTGACGATCGATCCCGGTATTGCGAAAGAAATCGCCCGATTCGTTAAACATCGCACGGCTCATTTCATCGGCAATTGAATCTGCTTTGGCTTGGGGTGCCAAACAGCCAGCCGCAGCTACTGTTAATGCCAGACAACAGATCGTTTTTAATTTCATCATGGTTAAACCTCTATATCACTTGTTTACGTTATTCAACTGGGTGGTGGCAAGATCGGGAACATTCGATCTTTTTTTAGTAGCGGCTATGTGGAAGCATAGCTTCAGATGTGCCAAATCGAGATATGCGATCGGGACTGGGATAAGATTTAATATCCAAGCATCTCTACTATCTAAATTATGCACTCACCTGTTGGCAATATTCCCTATCCGACGATCGATCTAACTATTTTGCGCCAACATTTACTAGATTTACTTTGTCGGTTGGCTTATAAGGAGGGCGATTTTACCCTTTCTTCGGGTCAAAAAAGTACTTATTACATCAATGGCAAGCAAGTTACGCTCCACCCCGAAGGAGCTGTCGCTACCGCACGGCTGTTACTGGCTATGCTTCCAGCCGATACGGATGCGGTTGCAGGTTTAACTCTCGGTGCAGATCCGATCGTGTCTTCGGTGAGTGTGGTATCTGTCTATGAAGGTAAATCTATTCCGGCTTTAATTATTCGCAAGGAAGCTAAAGGGCACGGTACCCAGGCTTATATTGAGGGTGCTACGCTCGAACCAGGTGCGAAGGTAGTGGTACTGGAAGATGTGGTAACGACCGGACAATCGGCAATGAAGGCGGTAGAAAGACTCCGCGCTGCGGGTTATACTGTCGATCGAGTGCTAACTTTGGTCGATCGCGAACAGGGTGGAGCTGAGTTTTATGCCAGTCAGGGGTTACACTTTGAGACGGTATTTACTATTAAAGATTTACAAGCTCGGTATCGGGAATTAGGGCTTTAGGCATAGTGCCAATATAAGTCGATCGAAATTTGTGGATTGCCCCTCCACAAATAATTTTGAGAAATAGAATCAAGGCTGGATGAGGCTGACGGAATAATGACGATCGAGAACATCTATGTATTGATATGCTACTCGGAAATCTGATTATTATCTTACTAATCTGCGCTGGATTTGCTTTTACTGCGTGGTTGTTCTTGAAGGGTAACTATCATAAGCGACTACTACGTCGGGAAGGACGGTTAATTTTAGCAACTGTTACTGAGGTTCGCGACGATCGAGCGGATATGGAAACTGTTGTTACCTATGAATTCGCCGATTCAAATACTGGTAGAACATATTCTCGCACGAGTGTCTTACAACGTCATGTTTCGATCCCAATTGAAGGTGAAAAAATTGAGGTAATTTACTCCCCCCGCAAACCAAGTATATCCAGGTTAAAGAATGAGGTGGAATATACCTTATAAGGAGTTAAATGATATTCGGACAGAATAAGAAGCAACCAGCCGCATTACCTTCCCTTCGCTGGTTGGTTTCCTGGGGCGAAACAGGCGGGATGACATCATGGCTTCCTCATCCAATTCCGTCCGATCTCGTCCACTGTAAACCGCCTACTTGGCTCGAACAACTCGAAATTAAATCGGCATGGTGTCGAGATAATTTTGGCATTCATCAAGCTATAAATGGCTGCTGGGCACTGAGTCCTAGTGGTAGATTTATGCTGGTGGGGGATGTGTGGTTGAGTAACCGCCAGGAATTACTAGCAAAATTGGATCTCGTGCGAGATCTCTCAGATATCGAACTCCTCGCTAGATGCTGGGATAAATGGCACTTTGATGCCCCAAATCTGCTCCAGGGGATGTTTGGGCTGGTAGTGTGCGATTTAGAACTAGAGCAAATTGCGATCGTCCGCGATCCTATCGGCGCGAGTACGGTTTATCACACCACGGGCAAAACTTGGTGGATTGCGCCTCAACTTAGCAGTTTAAATCCCTATCGATCGAATCAGCTCGATCCGATCGCCCTGCGCGATTATCTGACTTGTTCGTTCGTGCCTGGAGAGCGGACGATGTGGCAGGATGTGAAGGAAATTCGCCCAGGAACCATCCTCAAATTGCCTGGAGGGCAAATCGTACCTTACTGGCAGTTACAAGAGCGGGTAATCGATTTGGAGTCGCTAGAGTGGCATGGCGATAAGTTGCGATCGCAATTAGAACTAGTGATGCGGGAATATTTACCCAAGCAAGAACCAGTTGGGGTATTTTTATCGGGTGGTTTAGATTCTAGTTGCATCACCGCTTTAGCCGCACAGCTCCACGATGCGCCCATCCATACTTATTCAATTCACTTTGGTGCGGAATGTGCCAACGAATTAGAGTTTTCTAGTCTCGTTGCCAACCACTGTCAGACTAACCATCACATCTTAGAAATTAGCTTTCAAGATATGTGGGATAAGTTGCCAGCAACGATGGCATATTTAGACGATCCGATCGGCGATCCGCTGACGGTTCCCAATTTATTAATCGGTAGATTGGCTCGTAATGATGTCTCGATTACGCTCAATGGGGAAGGTGGCGATCCGTGTTTTGGTGGGCCTAAAAATCAGCCGATGCTCATCGATAGTTTGTATAGTGGGGGTACTAATTACGACCCCTTACAAGCTTATTTAATCTCGTTTCAAAAATGTGCCGCAGATTTGCCCCAATTGCTCAAGCCAGAAGTTTTACAGCAACTCCAACAACCGTGGATTTTTGAAGCAGATTTAAATTCAGAGCTGAGTTTTCTCAATCGGTTGATGGCACTAAATATTAAATATAAAGGTGCCGACCAAATTCTCACTAAAGTCAATAATCTCACGCAAGCAGCCGGATTGCAAGGTCGATCGCCATTATTCGATCGGCGGATTGTCGATCTGAGTATGACGATTCCCCCCGAATATAAACTTTCTGGCGTTAAGGAAAAAGCCGTATTAAAACAAGCAGTCGCAGATCTATTACCAGCAACAATTATCGATCGACCTAAAAGTGGCATGATGGTGCCAGTACAGCTTGGATTTCGTAAATATTGGCAACGCCAAGCAAGTAAAATATTACTCAATCGGCGCGCGCTAATCGCACCATATATCGATCGCCATCTTATTAAAGAATGGTTAAGTTTTCGCGGCGATGTCTGGGGTAGATACGGCGTGAAACTATGGTTGCTGGTTAGTTTAGAATTATGGCTACAGGCAAACGATCGGGAATAGTGAATAGTGAATAGTGAATTTAGACGCAAGCGTCCCTTTCTCCCCATCTCCCTAACATCTCAGAGGGTGTCTGAAAAGTCTTATTGGCTTCGATCGTAGATCTAAATCCCCATTTTTAAGCTACCGTGTATACACAAGTCGGCTGGGCTTCGTTTATAGATCCAAATCCCCCAACCCCCTTTTTAAGGGGGCTTTAAAGTCCCCCTTGAAAAGGGGGATTTAGGGGGATTTAGATCTACGCTTTTCAGACACCCTCTCAATATCGAGCTGATAAGTTCTATCGCTTGCGTGCTTTCCAAGTACCGCCATAAACATAATCGGGATTGTCGCGATCGAGCAGTTGCCAGCATTTATCGCAAGCAAATTGCCAATCACCAGATTTATCTACTCGAATTCGATATAAAATCTCAGATGGAAGTTGACATCGATCGCATGTTTTCGTCCGAATTCTCATCAACTTTACTACAATCCTAATCGATCCCAAAAATTGGGTTCTTGTCGTGCCAGCTACGTGCTGCAAATGTCGGGAATTGCGGCATCATAGTTTGTATCTAAAATATCATCGCCTTAATTCAACAAAAGTATGCCAATTTGTGCTAAGTGTCGTCAAGGATTTGATGCCGAGCAGAGAAACTGTCCAAACTGTGGAACTATTGCATCTTCTGGCTATTTTAATAACTACCCTCAGATGAGTAAGTTTTGGGTAGGACAAGGAATTTTATTGCTCCTGGGATTTGTCAGTACGATAATGTTGGGTTCACCCGATCCATTCAAGATCGCACTGTGGATTTCATACATTTGGACTATATTTTGGGCGTATATAGATGCAGAAACACGCGGCAAACCTGGATGTGCGGTTGCTCTGCTCATTATAGTGCTATCGTGGATCGGGCTACTGATTTGGGTTGTGTTTCGACCCTAACTGCATCGATCTCAATTACAGTTTCGATCGATGATTAGTGGTTGAATGGTTTCTCTAAGCATAATCTAAACCTTAGCTAGCTGCTTTACCTCCACAGGTGCGGTTAATGCTTCTTCTAAGTCTGATTTACCCAATCTTGCTTCGAGAATATTCATCACTTCTCGTCCGAAATCATTAGGGTTGTCGCGGAAGGCTTGGAGACAAACTTCACCGAAAAATGAGCCTAGTGGTTCGGGATTCCAGAGTAGTTTTTTGGCAACCCAAGGCATGTGACTCATGGGGTTATAACCGGGCTTAATTATATCATTTTTAAAGGCATATTCTTCTAGATGAGTGTGTGGCTGTAAGCCAATAAAGAAGATTGCTGGTTCGACTTTATCCGCCCCAAAAATCTTCTCCATTTCGCGATGATAGGCGATAGTTTGGCGGATTGTTTTATGGGTTTCATCGATGACGTTAAATGAGTAATTAATCGATACCATATCTTCAAATCCTGCCGCCTTGAGATCGCGACAGTTTTGTAAGACAGTACGAAGATTATAGCCCATCCGCATCTTCCGGACTAATTCCTGAGAACCGCTAGTAATGCCGATCTCAAAATAATTCATCCCTGTTTTAACCATCAATTCACACAGTTCGGGCGTGACATTATCGGCGCGAATATAAGCCGCCCATTTAATATCCTCCATCCCACTATCGACGATCTTTTGTAATAGCTCGATCGCATCATCTATATACCGTCGGGCGGGAATAAATTGAGCGTCTGTAAACCAGAAATTCCGAATCCCGCGATCGTACAGTTGACGCATTTCAGCAACGACTTCATCGGCTGGATTAATTCGTACCTGTTTGCCTTCAATTACGGTATAAACACAGTAACAACAGTTATGGGGACAACCGCGTTTTGTCTGCACCCCAACATAAAAATCGCGGTCTTGGAGGTAATAGCTAAATTCCGGCCAAATTGTCTCGATATAATTATAATTACATGCCGTCTTTTCGATCGGAGCTGGTGGTTCGTGGACTAATCCTTTCCGAGGTGCTTCGCCAACAATATAGCAGCGTTCGTGGGTGAGATCTTCAGCTTTAATTAACTTCTCTAATAAGGCTTCACCCTCGCCGATCGACACGATCGCGCCTTTTGGTAAACTCTTAGATAGCTGCTCGTAGAAGACGCTCACAGCCCCCCCTCCGACGACTAATCGAGTTGTAGGGTTATATTGCTTCGCTCGTTTGAATCCGCGCTTAATTAGAGACATATTCCGCCACAGTTCGGTATAGTGACTGGCGAGCATTCGCGCACCACCCATTGCACCGCGCAGCTTTTTAAGTGGGTTGCGATCGTAGAATACCTCAAAAGAGTTCTGGAGCGGATTTCCCCCGCGTCCGCCTACTGGCGCGTAGATTTGGATATCTCGCCACGAGTACACCAATAAGTCGGGCTGAAATTGGTCGATCGCGGTATCGAGTGCTTTACCATAATCTAATGGCGGTACCGTTCCCATGTCAAATATTCTTTGCTCGACAGCCGGAAACTGTTTGTGAACGTGGTCTGATAAATATACCACCCCGATCGGGAAAATAGGATTACAAGGAAGGCGACAGTAAAGAATTTTGGCGGTCATATTTTTGGGAGTAAGAAGTAGGGGTTTGGATGTAGTTCGAGCTATATGGTGTTTTTATAGGGTGCAGATGGCGATTGAGGCGGTTGCTGTGCTTGCTGCCAAAAATCGTAATCCTGTCTTGCTGTTGGTAAATTTATTAATGCCTTTAATATAACTTTACACAAAAATTAAGTGGAAAGGTAGCCGCTTAATGAAGATTGGCACGGCAGTTGTGGGTATTCTTACCTGTAGGCTATGTGGGCGATCCCCAGCAAGTACGAAAAGTAGTAAACTTTACAGCTTCTCTCTAAATAGGGGTGATACCGTAAAAGAGTCGATCTTTCTCTGGACACCAGGTGAAATAGATAATTATGTCTCACATTCTCGACCCGTTACCGCAAGACAATGCTAATGAAGAGATTTGTTGCTGCTATGTAAATAACACCAGCCAGATCCAAGTTGCCCGCATTACCAACGTTCACAATTGGTACTTCGAGCGGGTGGTATTTCCCGGACAGCGATTAATCTTTGAATCGCCTAGCTATGGCTATTTAGAAATTCATACTGGCATGATGGCTAGTTCTATTTTATCTGATAAAATACCCTGCCAACAACTGGTCGTCATGGGAGAAGACGAACCCCACCCGTTCGCGATTCCGACTGTGGCTGGCGATTTACAATACGCTCATCAATAATTGACTTAGCAAAGGTAACATCACTCGTTCATTTAAGTGACTAAGTGCATCAATTTTATGACCATTTTTACGATCGCACATCGATCGTCGCGCTTGAATTTATGCCAAGCCTGACGATCGATCCACCGATTTAATGCTTATCTTACTCGATCGGGTTGTCGTTTGCCGATCGTTGGCACAGCCTCTGCTGGACGCGAGAATCGCAGCCCCATCTAGTTACCGATCGTCCTACTCTCCTCGACCCCACACATGGTAAAATATTTGGTAACTTTAATAACCGTGTTGGAAACAAGGATTAACAAAATATGGACGCAGCACTCCTAATTGCCAAATTGCCAGAAGCATACGCCATCTTCGATCCATTAGTAGATGTTCTGCCAATCATCCCAGTATTATTCTTAGCTTTAGCCTTTGTTTGGCAAGCTGCTGTAGGTTTCCGCTAAATCGATTATCCACAGGAGAAGTTACGCAGACGAGCGTTTATGAGCGCATTTCGATCGTTGAGTAATACTCACTAACTACAGACCAACTGAAAACAGTTGCAAAAGTAAGACATCCTGGTATTTGGGATGTCTGTTTTTGTTTTGCCCTCCGCAAACAGAACCATTTACAATCAAAGATGTACCGATCAAGATAATTAGCCGTGACAGTCAGAGTTCGCATCGCTCCTAGCCCAACTGGTAACTTACATATTGGTACTGCTCGTACCGCCGTCTTTAATTGGTTATTCGCGCACCGCTACGGCGGGACATTTATCCTGCGCGTCGAAGATACCGACACCGAACGTTCTAAACCTGAATACACCCAAAATATCCTCGATGGGATGCAGTGGTTGGGCTTAAATTGGGATGAAGGGCCATTATTCCAATCTCAACGCCTAGATTTATATCGTCAGTCGATTCAGGCTTTATTAGATAACGGTAGTGCTTATCGCTGCTACACTACTCCCGCAGAACTCGACGAGTTGCGCGCCGCTCAGGAAGCCAACCATCAAGCACCGCGCTACGATAACCGCCACCGCCATCTTACCCTAGAGCAAGAAGCTGCATTTATCGCTGAAGGTCGTCGCCCGGTAATTAGATTTAAGATAGAAGACGATCGCGAAATTAGCTGGATAGATTTAGTTCGCGATACTGTCACCTGGAAAGGTATCGACTTGGGTGGAGATATGGTAATTTCTCGCGCCGCTGACGAACACGAACTCGGACAACCGCTCTATAATTTAGCCGTAGTCGTCGATGATATCGACATGAAAATTACCCACGTCATTCGGGGTGAGGATCATATTGCCAATACTGCCAAACAAATCTTGTTGTATGAAGGCTTAGGCGTGAAGGTGCCCGAATTTGCCCATACACCCCTAATCTTGAGTGCTGAAGGCAAGAAACTTTCTAAACGCGATGGCGTAACTTCGATCGACGATTTTAAGAAAATGGGCTATGTCGCTCCAGCATTAGTCAATTATATGACGCTGTTAGGTTGGTCGTCTCCCGATGCCGAAGAGTTATTTACCCTCGATGTAGCAGCTCAACAATTTGATTTCGATCGAGTCAACAAAGCTGGGGGTAAATTTGATTGGGATAAACTCAACTGGATTAACAGCCAGTATATCCACGCTATGACCGCCGAGCAATTATTACCCGAATTAATTCCCTATTGGCAAGCCGCAGGGTTTAAATTCGATCCCGTAACAGATCGATCGTGGTTGCTCCAGCTTACCAGCTTAATTGGTGCCAGTCTCGCCCGGTTGGATGAATGCGTCGAAATTAGTCGGACATTTTTCACCGATACCGTCACGCTCAATGAAGAAGCCACCGCCAAAGTCACTCAGCCAGGTGCCAAAGAAGTGCTAACTAGTCTCGCAACAGCCATCAAAGCCAAGCCCGAATTGGTCGAGAGCGAAGTCCAAGAGCTAATCAAACAGGTCACAAAAGAGCAAAACGTCAAAAAAGGTCTGGTGATGCAAAGCCTCCGTGCTGCCCTCACAGGCGAAGTTCACGGCCCCGACTTGATTCAGTCTGTGTTACTCTTACACCAACATCAATTAGCAGTACCGCGCCTCGATCGAATTTTGGGGTAAAAGCAATGGGGTAATGGGATTAATTGAGTACCCATTACCCTGAGATCGTTCGAGACATATAGCTCATCTTGGTAAGTAATGGGTAAGTTAAGATTGGATGTATCCATTCACTAAACACCTCGATCGAGCCTACTATGATTGTTAAATATTTATCAACAGCTACATTACTGATCTGTGGATTACTGGTTAGAGCCGATATCAGCCAAGCACAGACTACGACTAATTCCACTTCAACTGTTACCGATACTGGCGGATTTCAGAACTCAGTCATCCAAGCTAATCCTCAAAATACCAATAGTCAAAATGGGCAAAGCAATAGCCAAAGTATTATTTATCCTAGCATTCCCCTCAGTCCAGTCATTCAAAATCCGGTTAACACCGAAAACGACTTTGGCCTAAATTTAGGTGCGGCTCTAAATACGATCGATGGTAGAAATACGACTATTTATTTAGGGATTACCTTTCAGCCAGGGCGCACCGACGATCATAACGCGCGGATGGCAAAATTGAAATCGGAAACCCAATTACTCGAATCGCAAAGACAAACTACTCTAACTCAACTAGAATTACTTAAAAAACAAGTTGCCGAGCAAGAACTAAGATTACAAAGAATCCGATCGACAACCCCAACCCCAACTAAGTAATTAGCTTTTTATAATTTATGAATGGGTGGATATTTTAAAGTTATACTGCTAATTTTAAAATATCCAGGTTACGCTGCGGCGACAAAGATTGTTTATATTATTTATCTTAGCATTCTTATCAGTCCCATTATTCAAAACCCAATCGATACCGAAAATGACTTTGGGTTGAATTTAAGTGCCGCGATATCGAGCGAAAGTTTAAGCTAATTCTCGATCGTCAACATTTTTGTTTTTTATTTATAAGTGATTGGGATGATAATTACGAATATCATCTAGTGAAAGCTTCTTCTCCTGAATATCTAACATAAGTTGTGTAAAATCCGATTCCTGAAGATTTTTTTCAGGAGGAGTTATATCAAAAGATACACAAGAATATGGATTATCGTGCTGGTCATTAGGCATTAGATTCGTAGCTTCTTTATTCATAGAAACTTGGCTTCCTAGTGCAACAAATCTAGACTGAATTTCACTAAACCTAACTTCTACTCTTGATTCGGGAACTAGTTCGGTAATTTTAACAGGCCAGCTCGGCCCGAAGTGATACACCGCCCCATACATTACAAGTGCTTGGATGATATCAACGTCAGATGCTCGCATTGCATTATGGAAAGCTTCATGAACTTCTGCCGAAGGACGAAGCTTTTGGTCACAAGCAACATCATGAATAATAGAAGCATCTCGATACTTCCCTGTAAATGGTGACCCAATAATAGACCAAAGTAACTGTGGAATTGATGCCCCATCAATTATTGAATCAACAGGTGCCACCCATTCTACTTCTTTTGAATCGATATAAGTAAAAGATTGCAACAATTGCATCCTTCGTCCATCACTAAGCCATTTAGTTTCAACAGTGCCAACAAATCTACCAAAGGACTCAGGAGTATTCTGTTCCATAAAAATATTTCTATAATTTATCTAAAGATAACTAAGCGCATCAACTATCGCTCGGATTAATTGTAATAATTTAATCAATTATCATAGCTGAACTGTATCTAAAAACTTTACCCACAGAATCTATGGCAACCAAGGATATTGACGGAAATTGGGCTGGCGTTTCTCTAGAAAGGCTTGCTTGCCCTCGGCACCTTCTTCGGTCATGTAATAGAGTAAAGTTGCATTACCCGCTAATTCCTGCAAGCCAGCTTGTCCGTCGCAGTCGGCATTGAGAGCGGCT
>NZ_JANPLS010000434.1:0-27773 GCF_031422475.1 Chamaesiphon sp. VAR_48_metabat_403 | reverse complement strand
GTAAGCTGGCGGTAGGATAACAGCCGGGACAACCGACGAGTTTGGCGTTGCTGAGTTTAGCGCGATAGAGTTCGGGTAAGCCATAGACAGCCATCGCCGCAGTCTCGCGATCGGTACGGGGAAGCTTGTACCATTGAGTATAGGTATCGAGATCGGTAAAGCGATAGTCGGCAGATAGGTCGAGGACGATACATCCTTTGGCAACTAATGGTGGAGCGTATTTGCAGGCTAAACCATTGGGCAGAGCGAGAAATACTGCCTGACAGCGGGAGGCAATGACATCGACATCGATCGGTTCGATCGTTAAATTAATAGCATGACCGAGATGGGGATATAGATCTGCAAATTTTTTACCCGCGCTACTATCGCCACCTAAGTAGGCAATCTCGACCGCGGGATGATCTAGTAATAAGCGGATTAACTGGACACCGCCATAACCTGACGCACCCACAATCCCAACTTGAAGGCGTTCGATCTGCTCACCCATGAATGTTATGACCTATATAATAATAAGAAGCGATCGCCATATCGATGCTGGGAAATTCAAACTAATTAAACCCTACATTCAAAACTAGTTTTGAATTTGACGATCTGGTAATGTAGATAGATTCTACAGCAGGATTGCACTAGGGTTGAGACTTGTTTGGACAGACCATATAATTTACCAATATTTTACCGTTCTGTGATACCAACTTCTGCTACTGACCTGTCCGATTTTGAATTTGACACGATTCCTACCGCCCTCGTAGACTTCGCATTGGGCAAAATGGTCGTGGTGGTAGATGATGAAAATCGAGAGAATGAGGGCGATTTAATCTGTGCGGCACAGACGGTAACTGCCGATCGGATTAATTTTATGGCGGTTAATGCCAGAGGCTTAATTTGTCTGGCAATGATGGGACACCAGTTAGATCGATTGGATCTACCATTGATGGTGACTAATAATACCGATCCCAATCAGACAGCTTTTACGGTGAGTATCGATGCCAGTCATAAATTAGGCGTGACTACCGGAATTTCGGCAGACGATCGCGCGCGGACGATTCATTTAGCGATCGATCCCGATACCAGACCCGAAGATCTGCGCCGTCCAGGTCATATTTTCCCGCTGCGGGCGCAAGAAGGCGGGGTGTTAAAGCGGGCGGGACATACTGAAGCAGCGGTAGATTTAGCACGGTTGGCGGGCTTGTCGCCAGCAGGTGTAATTTGCGAAATTCAGAACCCCGACGGCTCGATGGCAAGATTGCCCGATTTAATTGCCTACGCGTACACCCACGATCTGAAAATTATCAGCATTGCCGATTTAATTAGCTATCGGCTCGAACACGACAGATTCGTCCATCGCGAGGCGATTACCAAGCTGCCCAGTCAATTCGGTCAGTTTCAGCTCTACGGCTATCGCAATCTGTTAGATGCCACGGAAACGGTCGCCATTGTCAAAGGCAATCCGGCGGACTTTATCGACAAACCCGTGATGGTGCGGATGCATTCAGAATGTCTGACGGGCGACGCGCTCGGTTCGCTCCGCTGCGACTGCCGGATGCAGCTCCAAGCCGCGTTGAAGATGATTGAGAATGCTGGGGAAGGTGTGGTGGTTTACCTGCGGCAGGAAGGGCGTGGCATTGGGCTGATTAATAAACTCAAAGCCTATTCCTTAAAAGATTTAGGACTAGATACCGTCGAAGCCAATAATCGCCTCGGCTTCCCTGCGGATTTACGCAATTATGGGGTCGGTGCCCAGGTTTTAAACGATTTAGGAATTAGCAAAATTCGGTTGATTACCAATAATCCTCGTAAAATTGCCGGACTTAAAGGCTACGGCTTAGAAATGGTCGATCGAGTGCCGTTATTGATCGAGGCTAATGATTACAACAATGACTATTTAGCCACCAAAGCCGCAAAGCTCGGACACATGTTGCTACAAACTTATCTAGTCACAGTCGGCATTACCTGGACTGAGGAACCATTAGAAGTCACCGCTCGGTACGATCGATTAGACAAACTCCGTCACATCGCCCAAAATCATAACCTGTTGCTTAAAGAAGAAGCTCGTCCCGTGGGAACGGCATTATTTAGCAACCCCTCATTGACTTTTCATTTAGGGTTCGACCAGGCTAATCTAGCAGTAGAAGGCTGGTATAAAGATCCCAATCATCCTTACGTGCGGGCGGTTTCCCAAGTCTTAGATGAAATGGATACCCTTCCCCAAATCAGTCGCCTCGAATTTTTAGTCGCGAACGGACAAGACCCTTTAACTGGATTGCAAACGCAGATCGATCGCCAACTGTATCCTCAAGCCCAATTACCGTCTACTCTTAACTCAAACCTGGAACTTCAGGTGATTTATAGCTTCATTGATTAAGTAGTTGCTAATTGAGTAAGATTTTAACGATCGAGGTTTATGCTCATATCCGCGATCGATTAGTGCTGGCTTATTTTTGCCAAATTGCTAATCCAAAACAGATAATTGCGTATACCAAAAACGTCCAGCTTAATTCCAGCACGGATGGTTTTTCCTCTGTGGTATCTGGCATCCACAAGCCAAACCAGCGCGTGATGGCAAACATCAACGTACAGAAACAGCCAGCTCCAACTAATAAAATATGTAGCATTTATCGATAACTAACGATCGGACGATCTGTTAAAAATCAGCTTCTAGTAAATTATTCCCGATTTCTAGCCTGAAATTTGCATTGGTACTGACACTAACACCATTAATAGCTACTAAAATGAACTACCGTTTATATTTTTTCTGTGCGGTCATCTGTTTTGGCATTGCTACACCTGCAAATGCTTATAGTCCTACAGATCTCAAAACCTTACTGAGTACGAAAAAGTGTGTCGGCTGCGATCTTAGCGGTGCAGATCTCAGCCGCAAACAGCTCGTCAATGCCGATCTTCAGGCGGCAAATCTCGTCGGAGCAAATTTGACAGGAACTAACCTCTCAGGAGCTAAATTAGGTGGAGCCAATCTGACTGGTGCGACACTGAATAATACCAATTTTACCCAAGCAGTATTACAAGCGGTAAGTGCGATCGATGTCAATTTTGCCAATACCAATCTCACTCGCACGGATCTTTCTTATGCAAATTTAGTCAATACCAATTTTAGGACAGCAATTCTGGCGAATACCGATTTAGCTGGCGCGAATTTAGCACTAGCAGATTTTACAGGTGTAAATCTAGGCAATACTTCACTAACTAGTGCCAATCTTGCTGGTGCTAAAGGCGTAATCAGAACGCCCACTCAGACTGCGCCGATAACGAATCCGAGTTCGCCCAATTCAATCGATCGCAACCGAAAAACTGTACCGGGTTCGAGTCCAGCCAATCCAGATGTTGAAGAAAGTAGCACTGTGTTTCAGCGTCCCCGCATCTATCGAATTCCACCAGGATTGGGTCGTCCCCAGCGGCTGGTACCAGGAGGTACCAGACAATCAGATCCGGTTAATTTTAATGAGTAATATTAGCATCTATGGGCGATTGGTGCGATTGGTTTGATGAACTATCGCATAACCAACTGAGAGGGAAAATACAGCAACAGCTAAAGCAATTAAATCGCTGCTACTTTTCTTTTCAAGGTCGAGGATAATAATTTTTCTAGAGACAGCAATGAGCGAAGTTACAATAACTAGCTCTACTTGAATGACGTGTTTGCGTAAGTATGCAGTGATATTTTCGAGGATTTCTAAAGCAATTAAAACATTTAAAAATAGCCCGAATAATTCAAATAAAGTCGTGTTAAAACTATCGTTACTGGGTCGTTCGACCGTAAGTATTAGTTTTTCGATTAAAGCATAACTTAAATGTCCGATCGCGATAAATGTTACAAAAATCATCCCGATCGAGAGGATTTTAGAAACTATCCCTTCGATCGATTCAACTGTGTGTAAAAAAATTTCGTCTTCATGAAGAATAGCTGCCAATCTTCGTAATAGCCGCATCATTAGATCGTACCTCAATAATTCGATCGCAATTCTGCAATCATATTACAATAATAAGCCCCCTCAATCGATCGATTGAGAGGGTTTATTATTAATTGCACTTTTAATAGAAATTTAGCCGCCAGCCGCTTGCAATCTAGCGCGCGCGCGTTTAAAGTCTCGATCTGCTTCAATTTGGTCTTGACGATTGCCTGTTTGCACGCTGGCTAGTTTTTGCTCGGCTGCGGTAAACTCTTTTTGGGCTTGTTCGCGATTAATATTCTCGCCTAACTCTGCACCATTAACTAGTACGGTAACTTCATTATTATCAACTTCGGCAAAGCCACCCATTAAAGCGATGGGAGTCCATTTATCTTTACTAGCTTTAACGCGCATTACCGCAGTATCTAATGCTGTTAATAAAGATGCGTGTCCAGTCAAAATTCCTAATTGTCCCGTAGTACTGGGCAAAATTACCTCATCGGCGGTGCCATCCCAGACTGTTTTATCTGGAGCAATTACTCTTACTGTTAGTGTCATATTTAGGTGTTAGGTGTTAGGTATTAGGTGTTAGGTTTTAAATTATAAATGTTGATATTTTTAGGTTTTTAGGCTCTAGGTTTTTAGGTTTTAGGTTGTTAGGACAGATACAGGTATCTGTCCCGATTTAGAGTGAGCATTAAGCAGTAGATATATTCATCGTACTCATTGCTTATACCCTAAAACCTAACACCTAACACCTAAAACCTACTTCTAGCCTTTGAGCAATTTAGCACCTTTTTCTTTCGCTTCGTTGATATCGCCAACGAGGTAGAAAGCTTGTTCGGGTAAATCGTCTAGTTCGCCGTTGAGAATCATTTGGAAACCTTTAATGGTATCTTCCAATTTCACGTATTTACCAGGAGAACCAGTAAAGACTTCAGCAACAAAGAAGGGTTGTGATAAGAAGCGTTCGACTTTGCGCGCGCGGGAAACAATCAGGCGATCTTCTTCGGCGAGTTCGTCCAAACCGAGAATGGCAATGATATCTTGCAATTCTTTATAACGTTGGAGGGTCGATTGAACGGCACGAGCGGTGTTGTAGTGTTCGGCACCGACGATCGATGGTTGCAACATTGTCGAAGTAGAATCGAGAGGATCTACTGCGGGGTAAATGCCTTTAGCCGCCAAACCACGGGATAGTGAAGTCGTACCGTCTAAGTGAGCGAAGGTAGTTGCTGGTGCGGGGTCGGTGAAGTCATCCGCAGGTACGTATACTGCTTGGATTGAGGTAATCGAACCTTCTTTGGTGGAAGTAATCCGCTCTTGCAAGTCACCCATATCGGTACCTAGAGTCGGCTGATAACCTACCGCCGAAGGCATCCGACCGAGGAGTGCAGATACTTCAGAACCCGCTTGAACGAAGCGGAAAATGTTGTCGATAAACAGCAACACGTCTTGCTTGTTAACATCGCGGAAGTATTCTGCCATTGTCAACGCGACCAAGCCAACGCGCATCCGCGCTCCGGGTGGCTCGTTCATTTGACCGTAGACTAGCGCGATTTTGGAGTTATTTAAGTTATCTTTATCGATTACTCCCGATTCCATCATCTCGTTGTAGAGATCGTTTCCTTCGCGGGTACGTTCGCCTACACCACCGAACACGGATACACCACCGTGGTTGGTGGCGATGTTGTTAATCAGTTCCATCATGATCACGGTTTTGCCCACGCCAGCACCGCCGAATAGACCAATTTTACCACCCCGACGATAGGGAGTGAGTAAGTCGATCACCTTAATTCCGGTTTCAAATACGGAAGGTTTGGTTTCGAGTTCGGTTAGTTTGGGAGCGTCGCGGTGGATTGGGAATCTTTCTTCAGTAGCAACAGGACCTTGGTTATCTACTGTTTCGCCCAAGACGTTAAAAATCCGACCGAGGGTAGCAGTACCGACGGGTACGCTAATCGGCGCGCCCAAATCGGTGACATCCATACCACGAACCAACCCATCGGTGGTACTCATGGCAACAGCACGAACTTGGTTGTCACCCAGAAGTTGTTGGACTTCACAGGTTACGGATACAGTTTGTCCAGCCTCATTTTTGCCTTCAACTTTGAGGGCACTATAAATCTGGGGCATCTTACCGCCAGTAAATTCTACGTCCACAACTGGACCAATAACTTGGGTGAGTTTCCCCACGTTTGTTTTTTCTGCGGTGCTAGCCATGTGCGCGTTACTTAGTTATTGTGTGATTTTGTCTATAGCGGTCGATGTAACAAGCCAGATCGAAGATCTGTTTTTTGTTATCTGGAGTGCGAAAATTGCCAATAATTGGCTCTGGATAACGATTCACCAGTCATTTTTAGCGGAACTTACCTAAGGTAATCGCGCTAGAAATCGTCGCTGGTTGCTGTATGCTAAATCGTTCCAGTTTTTAGCTACTTTTAATATTTTGCAATGCTATCGTTTAGTCTATCATCGAACGCGCACTGTGCTGTCGGTATTTGTCAGGATTTAGCACCATGAGATCGGTAGACTACCGATTACTCGATCCCCAATGCCCAATGGACGACAGCCGGGTAGTATCCGCGATTGCCGATCTGTTGGGTTTTGGAAACGGCGTGTTTTTGGTCTAAATAGGTACGTAGTTTGGCACGGATCGATCGATTGTCTAAATCTGTCAAAACTTGAGTAGCTGATTGATACCGATCTCCCAAGGGGATTTGGATAGTTTTGGAGATCGTTTCACGCAAGTCGAGCCTCAGATCTAATGAATCCCACCACATTAATTCGCAAGTGTAGGGATCGGTGGGAAATTGACTGGGATCTTTGCCTGTCAACAGATAAATGCAGGTCATACCAAGTGCGTAGAGGTCGCTAGCTGGCACCGCGCGGTTGGCTAATTGTTCGGGCGGCGCAAATCCTGGCGTACCGATCGACACGCTGCTGGTACGATCTCGCTTACGTTCGATATTGACAGGATCGATATCTTTAACCGCACCAAAATCGATTAAGACAAAGCGGCGATCGGTTTGGGATCGGATAATATTCTGGGGTTTAATGTCGCAGTGAATTAAATCGTGGGCATGAATATATTCCAGCAGCCGCAACATTTTGATTAAAAATTCTTCGACTTCTACTTCAGTAAATTTGTCCTGGTTCTCGATGATTTCCGTCAATACGCTCCCTGGAATGTATTCCTCAACTAAATATAAGTCGTCCTCACTTTGTACGTAATCGATTAGTGATGGAATTTGGGCGTGACTGCCGAGCCGACTCAGGCTCAGGGCTTCGAGCTTCGTTTGGGCAATCGCGATTTGAGTTAATTTAGGATCGGTAAATCTGGTGGCGAGTTGCTTGATTACACACGCTGGTTGTCCTGGTAAATAGACATTCTGTGCCAACCAGGTCATGCCAAAATTGCTTTTATGCAAGATCGATCGCCTTAAATATCGACCTGCTAAAATCTCGCTGTCGATCGTCGATTCATCTTTGTTCGATTGCCATTGCAATTTGTCTCGATCGAAGTTAGCTAGCATTGCAGACTTACTAATTACCGCATCTATCATCATAAACTCGATCGGCAAATTACCGATACAATTGAAATAGGATATATTTCAATATCATACTGGCTACACTCTCAGGAGCGGTCAGCCAATTCAAGTATCTTTTTCAGATCGATCGAGCGTCGTTAATTAGCGATCGAGATCGTTATCCGATCGGTTTTATAGCCGATTTCGATGTCGATCGATCGCCACGGTGAGATCGAGTATTTGACGTTTGACTAAGCCTTATGGCTGAACTACAAAACTATCTCTAGCAACTTACGTTAACTAACCGCAGGTTTTTACCAAGTATTCAGCGGTGAAGCCGATCGAGATGTGGCGTGGATGTGCTAAAAAGACATCAGCACCCATCTCGCATAGATCCGCATGAAATTATTAATCAGTAACGATGATGGGATCTTCGCTTTAGGCATTAAGACATTAGCAGATACACTCGCACTCGCCGGACATGAAGTAATTGTAGTCTGTCCCGATCGCGAGCGATCTGCTACCGGACACGGTTTGACGCTGCACGATCCGATTCGAGCCGAAGCAGTAACTGGAATTTTTCATCATACCGTGAAGGCTTGGTCTTGTTCGGGTACTCCCGCCGATTGCGTCAAATTAGCTCTCGGAGCCTTGCTCGACAGTTTCCCCGATTTCGTCCTCTCTGGCATCAATCACGGTGCGAACTTAGGAACTGACGTTTTGTACTCTGGCACGGTGTCTGCGGCGATGGAAGGGACGATCGAGGGTATTCCGAGCATCGCCTTCAGCCTGACTAGTTTCAGTTGTAAAGAATTTCAACCCGCAGCGGATTTTGCCAGAGATTTAGTCGCACACTTAGCAGATCGACCATTAACCGAAGCGTTATTATTAAACGTGAATATTCCCCCCGTACCAGCGGCGGAAATTGCGGGCGTTAAAATTACCCGACAGGGAATCAGACGCTATTTCGATACATTTCAAAAGCGCGTCGATCCGCGCGGGAAGACTTATTACTGGTTATCTGGGGAAGTCTTGCAAGATGTTGAGCAACCCGAACATTTGCATCTCCCGCCAGAAATTGAAACCGACGTGCGATCGATTAAAGATAACTATATTACGATCGTGCCACTCCAGTTTAATATGACTTCTACGGCTGGAGTTTTCGATCTCCAAAATTGTGGCATTGAGGATTTACAGTCATTCAAATCTCAATCGGAATAATCTACAAATAATGGGTAGGGGTAATTCATGAATTACCCCTACCCATTATTTATAGATTTAATAGAGATAATGCTAACTATGCAGTCGCTAAAAACTTCGCCGCCGCCGCTTTGAGCGTAGCGGCTTTGTCGGTTTTCTCCCAAGGTAAATCTAAGTCATCGCGACCAAAATGACCGTAGGCGGCAACATCTTGATAAAAACGACCGTTGCGTTCTTTTGGTAAATTCCGCAGGTTGAAGGTGGCGAGAATTCCCTCTGGACGCAATTCAAACTGCTCTTCGATCAGTTCAAAAAGTTGGTCGTCGCTAATGATGCCAGTGCCGAAAGTTTCAACTAAAATACTCACGGGAGCGGCAACGCCGATCGCATAGCTGAGTTGAACTTCACACTTAGCAGCTAAGCCAGCCGCAACAATATTTTTGGCGACGTGACGGCAAGCATAAGCCGCAGATCGATCGACTTTGGTGGGATCTTTACCGGAGAAAGCACCGCCACCATGACGAGAATAACCGCCGTAGGTATCGACAATAATTTTACGTCCGGTTAAACCAGCATCGCCTTGAGGGCCGCCAATTACAAATTTACCAGTCGGGTTGACGAGGAAATGTGTTTTGTCGTCAGGTTTAACATCTAAGTCGGCGAATACGGGTAGGACTACAGATGTCCAAAGATCGGCTTTGATTTTGGCTTGTACGCCAGCATCATCGGTAATATTACCGATGGCTGCATCGTGTTGAGTCGAAATTAAGATGGTATCGATACCGACAGGTACGCCATTCTTGTATTCGACGGTAATTTGGGTTTTGCCATCAGGACGCAGATAGGGCAAATCGCCAGTCTTACGAACGGCCGCTAGGCGACGCGCGACGCGGTGAGACAAACTAATCGGTAATGGCATTAGTTCGGGTGTTTCGTTACAAGCATACCCGAACATAATTCCTTGATCGCCAGCACCAGTTTGGTCGAAAATATCGGTGCAATCGTCGCGATTTTCTTTGGCTGTATTAACACCTTGAGCGATGTCTGGCGATTGTTGATCCAAGGCAATCAGCACCGAAGCACTGCTGGCAGAAAAGCCATTATCGGCATTGGTGTAGCCAATTTCAGCGATCTTCGCACGAGCTAAATCGATGTAGTTGACAGTCGCTTTGGTCGTAATTTCACCAGTGATCAGGACGAGTCCGGTATTGACTACGACTTCTGCTGCAACCCGGCTGTAAGGATCTTGAGCGAGCAATGCATCCAAAATTGTATCAGAGATCTGATCGCAGATTTTGTCAGGGTGACCTTCCGTCACGGATTCCGAAGTAAAAAGATATCTACGAGACAAGAAACAGTCCTCCTTCTGGTACTGGCTAATGTTAGCCTATATATTTACACAATACTCACAAATTAATCCAGAATTTTACCATTCTGTAACTCGATGTGCTAGTACGAGGTGCTAGCTAATCTTAAATTTATACCAAAATCGTATGGGGAGAATGGAAAATTGCTAACGCTTGGGGTAAATATCGACCATGTGGCGACGATTCGGCAAGCTCGTCGCACTGTTGAGCCAGATCCGATCGCTGCTGCGGTATTGGCTGAATTAGCTGGTGCCGATGGAATTACAGCGCATTTACGCGAAGATCGCCGCCACATGCAGGATCGGGATATTCGACTGTTGCGCGAAACCGTCCGCACGCGCCTGAATTTAGAAATGGCAGCGACGGCGGAGATGGTACAAATTGCGCTAGAGGTAAAACCCGACTACGTAACGCTCGTACCGGAAAAACGGGAAGAGGTAACGACGGAGGGCGGATTAGATATTGCCGGACAACTCGATCGGCTCAAAGCGGTAGTAGATAAGTTACAATCGGCATCGATTCCAGTGAGCCTATTTATCGACCCAGAACCTGCCCAAATTGCCGCATCAGCCCAGGTAAATGCTAAATTTATCGAATTACACACCGGACGCTATGCCGAGGCTAAAGAGCCAATTTTGGTGCAGCAGGAGCTAGCTAGTTTGGCTCAAGGCTGCAAACTGGCGATCGCCGCTGGATTGCGGGTGAATGCCGGACACGGACTAACTTATTGGAATGTCCGCCCGATCGCGTGCCTGCCCGGTATGGAAGAATTGAATATCGGTCATAGTATCATCAGTCGATCGGTACTCGTCGGGATCGATCGCGCCATCCGCGAAATGAAAGCCGCCATGTTAGGCGTTAATTACTAGAGATGGGAGATGGGAGATGGGAGAAGAGAAAAACGATCGAGCTTATTTCCTTTCCCCTTTCCCCTAAAACCTAAAACCTAAAACCTAAGACCTAAAACCTAAAACCTAAAACCTATATGCAAACTTATTACTACTTAGTCGCCAGTCAAAGATTTTTGAGAGAAGAAGAAGATCTCGATGAGGTGTTTGCCGAGCGAGTCCGTAATTATCAAGAACAACAAAAAGAAATTGACTTCTGGTTTGTCGATCGACCTGCTTTTTTGGATGCACCAGAATTAGCTAGTGTCAAAGCCAAAATTCCGCAGCCAGCTACGGCAATTATTTCGACTAACAAACAATTTATTACGTGGTTTAAACTGCGATTGGAATTTGTTGCGACAGGTGAATTTCAAGCACCGTCGGCAACTATTTCCGATCCAATTACCTCTCTAGCAATTGTTTGATTTATAGTCTTAAATCGAAATAGTCCCGAATTCTCTAGAGAATTCGGGACTATTTAATTAACTACATAAAAAGTCACCTCTAACCCAGCCGACTGCCCCGTAGAAATTAACTTTTTGCCAAGTGTAATTATCGACTGTTCTAGAAACTCCAATTAAAACAACTGGCTTACCAGATGGAATTTTTCTCAATACTTTAAATTGCTGACCGGGGCGACTGCGAAGATTAATTGTATCGCCATCACGGCTACAACTATAAGCTGTATTGACACTACCATAATTGCCAGGGCCAGATTGAGCGAACCCAGGGGTGGCGGTGACAGATAATCCGGTTAGCATTGCTAACAACATTGTTCGAGCGATGATTTGAGTTTTCATTGTTTACGCCTATTTAATTGATTATGGATTATGGATCCGCACTCATTTATCTATCGATCGATTTGGACTTCCAAAGAGCGAGGACGATATTTGAGGACGAAATTTTTGACTTGGTAGTAATGCTGTTTGCTTGTTAGCCCGATGCAACCTGATGTACCATCTTCTTTGGCATCTTTCTCGAAACTAGGATCCCAATGAATGCCGAGTGCCGTTCTTCTCATGCGTCGATCGAAACCTGGCTTGGGAAAAATCGGCACCATTGTCCCACCTACTTCCGCAATAGTGCCTTTCACCACTCTAGCGGCGATGGCATACGAGCCATCGGGTAAAGGAGCTTCGGTATTACTTTTGTAACGATTTTTAGATTGAGTAAATCCTCTACCAGTGACAGCATCGAATTGGAAAATATAATTGGCTGTGCGATCGCGATAAGCAGTTAATTTATAAACTGGGTTATTAAATTTATTTAAAGCTCGATCGGAATCTTGACTCAAGATCAGGCAAGGAAACGATCGACAAGCAGCGGATGGGAGATTTGAGTTGGGAGTTAGATCGCTGGTGGGTTGTTTGGTAAGTCGATCGACTGGCGGAGTATCTGAGTTAGAATTAGCGACTTGCTGTTTGGCTGCTAGTGGAATCGCGTTGAGGGGATTGACATAAGGTACTTCAACCAGAGCCGCAGGTTTTGCTGTAACGACTTGCGGGGCTGGTGATATTGTTGGCGAAGATGTAATAATTGGTGTCGATCGCGGGATATCGTTTGGGGTGGCTGTTGCTGTTAAAGTCTCTTGAGGCGGCACACTTTGAGAATCTAATTTAGACTGAGAATTAGCATTACAACTACATATTGACAGCGCAAGCGCGCCCCAGCAGATCGATTGAGTGGCAATTAAAACCTTATGCATATATTTCTACTTGAAAGAGGCTGTGTAGTAAGTACTTACACTAGCTATCGTTGCTAAATAAGCTACAGTGTTTACCAGGATTTTCCGCAAACTTAGCCGACTGAGATCGGAAAAAATCGAGTCGAGCTATCGAGTGGCGTTATCTCCTTAATTCAAGAGTGCCCAAGCTAGAACCGGATAGTTTCATCCAAATCGCCGATCTAATTTTGATAGTGCTCTTAAAGTTAGGTTCCCATCTCTACCCTAACAACACCCATCACCCTGATAGTGCCAAGTCGAAGGAGTGACTATGCATTCATCTGGTAATAAAGCTAACAGCTTTGCGGCTGTTTTATCGCAGACTGCCGCAGGGATGCCGCGTGGTAAAATATGCCCAGCTCGGTCGTCGAACACGTTTTCCTTACCTGCATAAATAGCCGTCTTCCCGGTAAAAATACACGCGCCATCTTCAGGCATCGGTACCTTAAATGCCACCGAATCGAGACTTTCTAATAACAAATGCTCGTCGAGCTGATAGGTAGGTGCATCTAATAAGCGATAGGGACGGCGCGCGCGAATTTCGATTTGTCCGAAACCATTGGCGATAATTCGCTGGGTGTACTCGTTGTAAGTCATCGCGCCAGACAAACACATCGCTCGCAAGCGTTCGTCTTGCTGTAAGTGTAACGGGATCTGACGGGTAGCGATCGGATCGCTCATTTGCAGTCTACCACCCGGTTTCAGTACACGATAAGCTTCGGCTAAGGCTCGATCGAGATCCGCAGGTTCAAAGATATTAAACAGGCAATTCTGAGCGACGACATCCACCGAAGCATCGGGTACTGGTAATTCAAACGCATCGCCCGATCGAATTTCCACAAAATTCAGATCGAACCACTGGTTAGACTCAACGGCTAATTTGAGATTGTGCGCCGCCGCATCGCGCATATCAGCCACGGGATCGATCGCGATGACCCCCGCCTTCCGCCGACTAAAATAAGCGAACTGGAGAGCCTCTAAACCGCCACCTACGCCCACATACAACACCGTTGGCTCGTTTATCAGCTCCGATGGATGGACTGTGCTACCGCAGCCATAGTTCATCTCTTGCATGATGTCGGGAATGTGCAATCCTGGCAATTGCAGCGGACTACTCTGCACGCAGCACAAGCCAATTTCTGGCGTTTGGGCAACTTCACTGTAAAACGCGGCAGCAGTTTCTAAATAACCCATAGAGATAAGTAATTGCGACTGTTAATATACAAAGATCGATCGAAAATAGACTGCGCGGTTAATGCAATGTCACTTTACCGAGCCTACTTTTTTCTTAATTGTTGGAGTTTGGCTTGAACGAGTTGATATTTGGCGGTGGATTTATACTCAAGATAGAGTTTGCTAGCGCGTTCTAAATCGCCGATTGCACCTTCGAGATTACCACGATCGGCTTTGATTAGCCCTTGATAGTACCATGCTTTGGGTAGCTCGGCATCGAGTTTCAGGGCGCGATCGAGTGTTTCGGTAGCACTAGCATTTTTGGTGAGATATTGGGCTGCACCCAGATTGGCAAGTGCATTTGCCTGGAGGTTAGAGTAATTGCTCGGATCTTTGGCGATGAGGGTGAGGCTCTGTTGGAGGGGTTTGATGGCTAAATCGGCGCGTTCGATTTCCAGATAAGCAGAGCCTTGGAAGATATATGAAAGAGGATCGTTAGGTGTCAACGCAATTGCCCGATCCAAATCGGTAATTGTCGATCGATATTGTTTGAGATTGTAGTAGACATTACCCCTAGAAGCATAATAGTTGCTGACTTTAGGATTGAGTTTAATTGCTTGGGTATAGTCGGCAATTGCTAGCTCGTACTGACGATCGAGATTATATATTTCTGCCCGCGCGATCGAGTACGATTCTAAATCGTTTTGCAGCTCGGATTTACTTTTAACGATTTCGATCGCCTTGGTAAAACTGGTAATTGCTTGCGGATATTGTTTGAGTTTGCGATAGACATTACCTTGCAAATTATAAACATCAGCAGATTTTGGGGCTAATTTCAGCGCGCGATCGAGATCTGCTAAAGCTAATTGTTGGCGATCGGTACGGTTGTAAATAAAGGCTCTATTGAAGTAAGTCTGATAATTATTCGGATCGAGCGCGCTCGATTTTTCTAAATCTGCTAATGCTGGCACATACCTATTTTTGATCGAATGAAACAGACTGCGGCTGATATAATAGTCCGCCAATCGTTCTTTAGGAGTGGTATATCGACGATCTGCATTGCGATCGTCGCTGGCTTTACCGCTCTCGGCGAGGCTAATTGCGGCAGAGATATCGGCAATTGCGCCCGGATCGTCTTTAAGTTTGAAAAATTTAGTCGTCGCTCGCGTACTGAAAAAATAGCTGCGATTTGGATCGATAGAGATCGCTTTATCGAGTTCGGCGATTGCTTGAGAATATTGCTGGCGATTATTATGGATAAAATATTTTTGCAACCGATATTCGACAAAATTCGGTTTAATGGCGATTGCGCGATCCCAATCTAATAGCGATTTATCGTAGTTGCCTATTGATGAATGAATAATGGCACGTTGAGCGTAAAAAGTATCTGAATTGGACGTAAATTCAATCGCTCGATCGATTCTTTCTAATGCTTTAGGATATTCGCCCAATTTATTATAAATATCCGCAGATCCAGCCAATGCAAATTGCGCGCCCAAATCTTGGGGTTCTAATTGTGCCGATTTTTCATAGTCGGCGAGGACTAAATTATACTCATTGCGAAATCGTTGATAGACAGTCGAGTCAAAAATATTGCCAGTGTCGGTATTCCCTGTCTTCAATTCGCGCGCGACTAAAGTCAACAATTTGCGATTGATACCAGTCAATCGCGTACCGCCGCGTAGGGTATAAACTTCCGATCGATTGGAATCGAGTTGAATCGCGCGATCGTAATCGCGAATCGCACCAGCATAGTCGCCCTGCTCGTATTTTACTCGCGCATTGACGATCGCATCATCGATCGGTGTCGATCTAACGATTGGTGCTGAGGGGAAGCCTGCTAATCGCAGATTTTTAGCTTGGCGCAGCAGAATATTAGTCCCGATTCCCAGATTAAAACCCGTTTTTACCCTACCCTGACGACTGCCACTTTCTTCCAAAAAGCGCGAATCGACATCACCCATGCCATGAATCGCTACTACTTCACCGCGATCGTTCCAGACTGGTCCACCACTTTGTCCGGGCAGTGTCTCATTACTATACACCATCGAGTAACCGTAAGCATTCACAGGTTGAGAGCTATTTGCAGCGACTTTCCCCGCCAGAAAACTATAAATCGCTTGCTTGGCATTTGTACCTAAGGGATAACCGGAAACATATACCGCCATTCCTTCGACAATTTCATCGGAGTTGCGCGCCAATTTAGCCACGGGATAGTTATTATTGCTGGTAAATTTAACGATCGCCAGATCGACATCTTTACTTGCTAACCGCACATCTTTAATGACGATCGGACTACCATTAGCCGCCATCGCTGTCAATTTAGGATATATTTTCCCTTTTTTTGCAACTACATGTTTGGCAGTTAGTAATGTATAAATATTCCCTTGTTTTTGAATAATTACCCCCGAACCATAAGTATCTACCGAGCTAATAATTCTCACGGTTGATTGTCGGGCAATTTTAGCGATCGCCGCCTTGCTTGTTGGTGCGGATACGGCAACTTGACAGGGAATAAGTGCAGCACTCAAACAGACTAATGGTAACAGATATTTGGACATATATCGATGGTGATTGATGAATACTTAAACTACTAGTTACCGATCGGTTATTCCGGAAAATTAATACTTATAACCCCTGAAAATTAGGGTCTTCAGCTAATAACTTCCTCACGGTATCGATCGAAATCCCTTTCCGCTTGGCTTTGATTTGGCGAATAGCTGGATTGATGGGTGAAGTCACCACCTCATTACTAAGATCGCCATCGCTATGAATGCCAATTGCTTCACCGCGATCGTTCCATACCGCTCCGCCGCCTTGTCCGAGTAAAGTGGCATTATTATATACGAGCGAATAGCCAGTATTATCGATCGGTTGAGATGAGTTAGTTATTAATTTACCAACAGTGATATTAAACAATGCTTTATCAGGATCGATCGTGGTTGAATTAGAGTAACCATAGCCAGAGACATATACTGTTGCACCCGGTTTGAGCGTATCGATTTGCTTACTCAAAATAGCGACGCGATAGGTACGCCCCGAACTAAATTGGAACATGGCTAAATCGAGATTTTTACCCAGAAATTTTACGCCAGTAACCGATCGAACGCGATTATCTACTGAAGTAGCGAAGTATCTAGTTTGAGGGTTGGCTTTAAAGTTAGCTGCCGATGTGACTACGGTATAAACATTGTTATTTCGATACACGATCGTGCCCGAAAACACCACTGATGGGGCAGTAATCTTAACTGTTGATTCTTTGGCTAGTTTAGAAATTTCCGTGTCAGAAATGGCGACTGGTGGTGCAGCGATCGCCGAAACAGATCCACACGATAACACGATCGCCACTAATAATCCTCTACCGATCTGGACTAGACTTTGATGATGCTTTAGTAAATTATTTGGTACGGCTAGGCAATATTTAGTGTATGCCCACATCCAATTTTGTCTACCCATACCCGAACATCGATCTATCTCTTGCATATAGTTTGAAAACAATTATTATCGATAGAGTTATTTTAGTATACAAATTGCCAATCTTTGAAGTTTTAGCATTTTTTCTAGATCGGTATTTTCACTGCCAAGCAAAATCTGAGTTGGAGTAAGCTTTTACGTTCGAGAAGTATAAAGATATTTTTGGATTTCTATTGAGTGACGCGGCACAATCGTTTACCTGTCTTATAATTTATTTCAAGACACGGAACGTAACTTTTCAAAAGCGCGATCGAGATGTTCTACAAAACTTTCGATATTAACTACTTTCATCTGAAACAATGCAGATAGCTCCTGTGCTGATGTTTCCGAAATATCAGTTAAAATCATGAAAGTATGTTCTCGATCTAAGCCTAAAACCGAAGATATCTTGGCATATTTTTCTAGATACCTTTGATAATTACCCGTCTTTGCTTCAAACCAAAAGATATGATTGCCAATTTTGAAAATAGCATCTAATTCAAAGTCGTCGCCGTTTGGTAAAATAATTTGTGGGTTTAACAAGTACGAGTATTGCAATTCTAAATGTGTTTTGCGGATGGCTTCGATCGTCCGATCTTTCACAAATCTTTCCAGCCATTGCCCCGAAAAAAAACTGAGAGCTTTAGGATTGCGACTGGGTTTGGCAGACAGAATAAAATGTGGAGATTTTTGGTAGCGATATTCTTCTAAAAAGGTCAGATCGTGCAGTCTCGTTGCCAGTTGACAGATATTAGCAATCTGTTCTTGGGGTAAATTTTTAAGGTTAATCGTAAAAGAGTAACCCCGATCCATATTCGATTTAATCCGCGCGTATAACTTCTCGATCGAACTATAGCGATTACCCATAAACATCGCCAGTCGATCGAGAATATCGTCGCATTCTTGTCTCGGTGGAATACTCTTGATTTGGATGCCTCTGGTTTTTAAAAATTCTTGGAGCGCGGTACTATCTACTTCAACAACACTCGCCTTGATAATCTGTCCCGCAGCAAGTTTACCACTGTGAATAATTGGCTCTAATTTAACATTAGGTGCGCGATCGACAGCCGGATCGCTGCGATCTGGCTCGACTTGATATCGTTCGATAACTCGCTCTAGCTTGGCGATTTTGCGGTGATAGCGGCGGTTTAAGAATAGATAACTGGCAATAGCACCAACTATCATGCCGATCGATAGCGCAATTAGAATATTCACTATGGTTATTAGAAATGGTAGTTCGAGCTAAAGAACGGAAATTTTGAGTAGTTTTCAGCAGCGGCAGCTCGATCGAGTATTTTCATACTAATGTAATTGCATCAAAACCACAAATCTCGCATCTGGAGAAGTCTGATGCTGTAGCCTCGATCGATTCTAACCGTAGTCAGTCTCGATATTACGAATATTCTAGACTATTCTCCCAACTTTCCCGTCACAATCGATGCAAATTGGGGTATGACTGACTGGTTGAGTAATCTCTAAATTTAATCTAAGTGAGAATATGCGGCTAATTTAACATCCGTTATCGCGAGATTAAGGAGATCGATCGGATTCTAGATCGACAATATTTTGCCATAAGCTAAAGGGCGAAACAGCAGCATAGCCACTTTCTTGAGCATCGTTACATTCGATCGCGATCCATTCTCCATCGATTGTTTGAGCGATATCGATAACTACAAATGGTAAATTCAAGCGTAATGCCGCTGATTGAGCGATCGCGAGTCCAGCTATTTCTTCTTCACGATTCCAGTTATAATCGGTAGACCAATATTGCCCCGCCCCGACGCATTTACCCCGCCACCAAAAGGTGCGAAACTCAAACGATGCGGGAATTTTTTCGGTAGCTCTAGATGGTACCGAGCGCAGTTTGGCAAATTCTCGACATACTAAATCTTGCCATTGTAAAATCGGATCTTCGGCGTAGATATTAATGGCGCGATCGTATTCTTGGGCCGAATGGATAATCGACAGTGCGGCCCGATGGCGGCTGGTTTGACGACTACCTTTGAGAAATAAGGGCAATCCTAAAGTTTGGGAGATCGATTCAAAACTCGGCGGTGTCGAGAACCACTGACTTTCGGGTGTCAAGCCTGCAAGTAAGGGATACCAAACGGGTAACTCACTCGCGCACAAATGTTGCGCTGGCGAGTTAATTAAATAGATGCCTTCTGCGGCTAGCTGGGCGTACAGCTCATCATAATTCGATACCGCTCCAAATCGCCCGATCGCGAGAATTTGCTCTGGACGTTGCCAGGGATGCCGACACGCAAAAAACTGAGTCAAATTGAAGTCGTAACTAGATAAGCCAACTTCCCTAACTAACACCCATACAGTATCTTCCAGTAAGATGAGGTCTAGATTCGATCGATCTACATACGGCATTTGGATTCAAGATCGGAGATTTTACGGTTGTCATTTCACAAAAATAGCCAATTTAGCGATCTCAACAGGCTGCCAGATCGCCCTGCGTTGTGCTAAAATACGATGTTTGGACTCTAAATATCAACTCGATCGAATTTCACAAGATAGATCGAGATATGTAGGTGTAAGCGAAACATTAGTAAGCTGATTTAATTTAGTCAACGTGCGCGTGCATCCACAGGAGGCAAAGTAGCTACGAACGAGAAAACCTTAGGATAATTATTGCATGGTCAGTCAGAAAACAACCTCTACAGATATCGGCTTCACCCTCGACGATTTCGCAGCCCTCCTCGACAAATACGATTACCACTTTAGCCCTGGCGATGTCGTTGCTGGTACCGTATTCAGTCTGGAGCCAAGGGGTGCTCTGATTGACATTGGCGCGAAAACAGCCGCCTACATCCCGATTCAGGAGATGTCTATCAATCGTGTAGATCAACCTGAAGAAGTACTACAGTCTAACGAAACCCGCGAATTTTTCATCCTCACTGATGAGAACGAAGATGGGCAGCTTACCCTCTCCATCCGCCGGATCGAGTACATGCGGGCGTGGGAGCGCGTGCGCCAACTCCAAGCCGAAGATGCGACAGTTCGCTCTCAAGTATTTGCCACCAACCGTGGTGGTGCGTTAGTCCGCATTGAAGGCTTACGCGGCTTTATCCCCGGTTCGCACATCAGCACCCGCAAAGCTAAAGAAGAATTAGTCAACGAAGAACTCCCCTTGAAGTTCCTCGAAGTAGACGAAGATCGCAACCGTTTGGTACTCAGCCACCGTCGCGCATTGGTCGAACGGAAGATGAATCGCCTCGAAGTCGGCGAAGTTGTGATCGGTTCGGTACGCGGCATCAAACCTTACGGTGCGTTTATCGACATCGGTGGTGTCAGCGGATTGCTCCACATTTCCGAGATTTCTCACGATCACATCGATACACCACACAGCGTGTTTGGTGTCAACGATGAAGTCAAAGTAATGATCATCGATCTTGATGCCGAGCGCGGACGGATCTCGCTCTCTACCAAGCAATTGGAACCAGAACCGGGCGACATGATCAAAAATCGCGAGCGCGTCTATGAAATGGCTGACGAAATGGCAGCTAAATATCGCGAGATGTTACTAGCTAAAGCTTCCGGTCAACCCTTAGAATCGATCGAGATTCCAGTTGCAACTGTAGCTGTTGACGATTTAGCCGAAGAAGAAATTCCATCAGCGATGGAAGAAGCTGAAATCCCAGCAGAACCAACAGTAGCAGAAACTCCAGCCGCTACCGCTGAAGAAACTGTTGAAGCCTAAACCCATTTCGATCCCTAGTGATTAGAATAATAATAAAGAGGGCTAGTCCCTCTTTTTATTATTCCCTGTATTGCCAACAATAAACAAAGGCTTGACCCTAAAGCCCTGCTTGGTGAAACACTCTGGCGAGAGGGAACCTCCGCGCGTTGGCGTAGCCTCTCCAACGGAGATTCCGATCCGCAAAACCTAAAATCTAAAACCTAAACTATGCCTCCCAAATGGCCGCGCGAACCCGATCGAAATGACCCTGAATTTCGTAGACTAGATGACAGAATGACCTTTGCCTTTCATGTCGCTCTATTTTCTGCCTCAAACTCTGGACTGTGGTTTTTTAAGATTTTCCAGAGAGCTGATTGGAGCTGGGCTGTCTCGGTAACTGGAATCTGGGCGGCGATCTTGTTTGCACACGCTTTGTACATTTTCACCATTGCCAATTACTCCCCTAATACCGATGGCTAACAATCAACAAATCGAAGATCTCGCAGCAGAAATCGGCGATAAAGTCTACATCGATGTTGCCAAATGGCACCTTTACCTGAAAGATGCCAAACTGCACACCACCCTCGCCGAGCAAGTATTTCCCTGCTTAAATAACGGTTTAAACGGCGAAAAACTCACCGAAATATTGACGAATATTTCGATCGATCTCGGCGGCGGCAGACAAAAAACCTCCCTGCTCAACCTCATCCCCGTCACCGCTCAAGCCCGACTCATGGATGTCCTCCAAGACTACGAGCGAGAAATGTAGATAGAGGTCAGAATCTCTAGCTGTTGGGTTTCGCTATCGCTCTGCTTGGTGCGCTTCCATGGTCGGGAAACCCGACCGGATCGCATCCGCTACCCAACCTACAAAAGATCCTACCTAAAGCCTAAAACCTAAAGCCTAAAGCCTAAATGACGATCGACCTAGTAGACATCAAACGCGATATTAACACGCTGACCGATCGCCTGGGCAAGACCCAGGAGTATCTTTGACGTTCCCGCACTGACAGCCAAAATTCAAGACTTAGAAAAAGTCGCCGCCCAGCCAGAGTTTTGGGCAAACCAAAATGTGGCTCAAGCTGCCATGCAAGAACTTAATGATTACAAGTCGCACTTAGCGCAATTTCAAAACTGGCAAAGCAGCGTAGCCGATGCCCAAACCGCCCTAGAACTGCTAGAACTAGAGCCAGACGAAGCTTTAGGACAAGAAGCCAAACAGAACCTTTCCCAGGTCGGTATAGAACTCGATCGCTGGGAATTAGAACAGTTATTATCAGGGACATATGATGCGAAGGGGGCAGTTCTTACAATCAATGCCGGGGCTGGGGGTACGGATGCCCAGGATTGGGCTGAGATGCTCTTGCGGATGTACACCCGTTGGGCAGAGGATCGTAAATTTAAAGTCCAGCTTGCCGAAATCTCCGAAGGAGAAGAAGCCGGATTAAAATCTGCCACCCTGGAAATTGAAGGTAAGTATGCCTACGGTTATCTTCGCAGCGAAAAAGGCACCCATCGTCTGGTCAGAATCTCGCCTTTCAATGCCAACGACAAACGGCAAACGAGTTTTGCAGGCGTAGAAGTAATGCCCCTAATCGATAATTCTGTACAACTCGATATCCCCGATACCGATTTGGAAATCACCACCACCCGCGCGGGCGGTAAGGGCGGGCAAAATGTGAATAAAGTGGAAACAGCCGTGCGGATCGTTCACAAGCCCACAGGGGTCGCCGTGCGTTGTACGCAAGAGCGCAGCCAGCTTCAAAATAAGGAGAAAGCTCTAGTAATTCTCAAAGCGAAATTACTAATTATCGCCCAAGAGCAAAAAACCAAAGAAATCGCTGAAATTCGCGGCGATATGGTTGAAGCTGCTTGGGGTCAGCAAATTCGTAACTATGTGTTTCATCCATATCAAATGGTGAAAGATCTCCGCACGAGTGTGGAAACAACTGCTGTTGGCGATGTAATGAATGGCGAAATTGATGAATTTATCGAAGCTTATTTACGTCAGGAAAATCAGATGGTGAGCGAGTGAATATTTTATCTAGAAGGTTCGATCGGATCTTCTGGATTTTCGATGCGAATATATATTATGGCAGCAAGGTATTTACGATCGTGTTTTTCAAGAGAATTTTTGCTTCAAAACAGCTAGATGAAAAAGAGGAATCGGGAGCGATAAGTCTAGAAGCTATAAATCGATCGAACTTGGGTCAGATATTTAACAATCGCTATCGATTAGAACAGGTGTTGAGCGATAGCAGTTATTTGGCAATAGATATCAAGAGAGAACGATGCGTAGTTATCAAACATATCCAATTCAAAACTAATAGATCGGTATATTTGAATGAGATTACCAACTTTATTGGACTGGAAACAGCAAGATTGGTTAAATTAACTGACTCCTGCGACCTCATACCGGAACTAATAGATTATGTTAAGGCAGGTAGCAATTTTTATTTAATTTCCGAGTATATAGAAGGGAAGACGATCTCTGAAGAACTAGCCAATTTTCAACCATCCGAACTTGATATCGCGAAGTTAATAAAAGAGATATTGACGGAATTGCAATTATTACACGATCGCAATATCATCCATAAATCGATCGAGGCAAATCAGATTATTCGCAGAGATAGCGATTTTAAATTAATGTTTATCTACTATGGCAACATTGATGAAAAATGCTATCGTACCATGTATGATGAATGCGCTGATAGTATCCCTAAAAAATCACATGTGTCTGGTGTGCCTTGTTCGACTCCGCGCACTTGGTCTTCAGAATTCTTAGCAGGCAATCCGCAGTTTAGTAGCGATATTTATGCAACTGGATTAATGGGAATTCAACTATCGATCGGTATTTCTTTACGTGACATACCGATGAACCCAGCAACTGGAAAGTATTTATGGGAAAATTATTGTCAATTTAGCGATCGATTGGTAAGTATTTTAAACAGAATGGTAGAAGATTCTCTAAGAATTCGATACAAGACTATTCCTGAAGTTTTAGACGATCTCGATCTGTTTATAGAATGAAAAATCGATAACTATTAGTAGACTTTCTACCGATCGTTTGAACCACACGAATGTAAAATCAAAGCTCGTCAAGTATCGCTCGGCGAATGGGTTGGGTTTCCGATCGATACAACCACAATAGATTTATCTTGGTTCTAGATTACTTAAAGTTTGTCTCAGTAATCCAATTAGTGCCTGAAGCAAAAATGTTAAGAATAGCCAAGCTATACCAGAGTAGAGAAGCGGACTGAAAAACTTACCAATAAAAGGTAAGAGCGAAGGAAAAAAGCCAACGATAATTGGAAGTATTACTGTGGAAAGATATACTGGATATGTGAAAATTAAAAAATCGCCGCCTTTGGATATCCCATTCTCATACACAAACTTTGATGAAGCTCCTAAAAAAGTGAGAAACTTTTCACTAATAACCTCACCGTTTGACGATCTCACAATTACGAATTCGGGAGAAAATAAAAAAGCATCTCCAAAATGTCTGGGAGCAAATTTTCCAAACTCGATCGAACTATATGCTTTAGATTCAAATATTTGACAATTACTATCTCGATCGGCATTAAATTTTATTACCAGCTTGAAAATTATTCCAGAAATGATGCCAATTAGTAACTCCCCGATCGCAAACTTGGCAATTAATAGCAAATCGAAATCATCGAACATATCTAGAATCTCTCAAAAGTATAGTGTCTATACTTAGACTTCCCGATCTAAACTCATTTTTAACGTTTGAACCAAAATACAAATTGTCGATCTAACACCGAACATTAATGGGGTGTTGGTTGAAATCGATAAAAGAGGCTAGAAATTCAAATTTCGATCGCCAGGTAAGTCAAAATTTAACTTTGGGCCGATTGGAACTATTTTACTCGGATTTAGTTCTGGTAAACCAGCATAGTAAAGTTGCTTAACATGGTCGATACTGCAAACCGATCGCGCAGTGTACCGTCTAAATCGAACAGAACTGCTTTCAACATAGATATTTTCTAATGAATATTTAGCCATTTGACGACCTCCTTAGCTTCAGGCTCATAAACTGCTAATTTGAGTTGATGTTGTTGAATTGTGGCTTGAACGAATGGATTTTTGGATTTAGCCATCGATCGTTATTTTAGTTGGCTCGGCATCGTGCAATCCTGGAATAACTAGCCATAACCATCTTCGGCACTTAAATAGACGCAGTGGTAAAAGCTCTTCTGGAAAATTTTGTCGATCGTGTCCTTGCCAATGTCCCAAATTAGCAAGTTGCTGTTTGGCACAGGGAGGACATAGATCTCCTGGATTGCCTTTATCGAGACTATAGTTGGAGTCTGTTCGATCGAGAGAAATGGGATCGGGCAATCGTCCATTTTGAGAATAGGGGCATGGTTGCCCGTCTAGTTCACCTGAGATTGTGCCGGAGCAAATTAGATTATCAGGATAAATTTTGCCATCTGGTGAGAGGAAAAGAGCTTTTGGAAGAGTATTTACATTGCTCATAGAGGATACCAATAAAAGGTCTATTTCAGGAGTACATCCGAACTCTCTGAATATTATGAACGCTCAACGGACATTAGTCAAGATATTTCTATAGTTCTTCTGAGACTGGGGCTTGGAAGTCAGATTGTTTGGCAATGAGTTCCAGAAATTTTGTTGTGGATCGATCGGGATCGTATGCGCCATTTTCCCATTCGCTGACAGTTTGTCTGCGAACGCCGATTTCCTGTGAAAATTTAGCTTGGGTTAAGCCCATGTGTTTGCGAAGTGCTTTAATAGCATCTTGTTGCCAAAGCATTTCGCCGTCTTTGCGTTGGATATTATACTGTGCCCGAAATTTGTGGAAGGTGACAGATTGTTGGGCTAGATCGACTGATTTAATATGGTAGCTGGCATTAATCCAAGCTCCAGCTTGTAGGGCACTGGCACTGTCTCGATTGCTCCACCAGTTTTTCTTGCTGAATGCGGAGCTAGGTAGAGAACAACCCAGCAAAGTTTCAATTTCAGCAAATAATAGTGTAATTTCTTCTCGATCGCATTGCTGTAAATGTTGAAACAATGGATAGTATTTACTGCCAAGTTTCATAGAGATCCAAAGTAAAAGGTATCAGTGTTGGGATCGATCGCAAAGCGGATTCTTTCTAAAAATCCCGATAGCCCAATAAAGCAGGGGAAATTATCCCATGCAAATTCAGAATCAGGAACGAATGTTGTCGCATCAACGGTGAGATTTTGTCCTCGATCGGCTACCAGTGTAATATTTAATCGAATTAAACTTCCTTCCAGTTTTATACCTCGAACCAACATCGAGATTCTTTCGATCGCTAACTCTGAACTAAATCCGATCGCTTTAGCAATTGTAGGATCGAGAATCGGATAAGGTGCACCTGTATCCAAAACAGCCAGAACTTCAACAGATTTTTCGATCTCCAGGAGGATCGGTAATTTGATCCGGTTAGTTGTTTCATTTTCTGTAGCGGGTGCATAAATATATTGAATGGCTCCAACTGCAAAGGTTTCACCGTCTGAAAATTGGAGCATTATTAGTAAACCGCTGTCAGAAGGACATGTTGAATCGAGTCCAGTTTCTGGAGCAGTTCATTTGCTGACGGTGCTTCGGCTAAGAGATGCCCTTCTTGTAATGCCACCCACTTCCCCCGATATTGGAGACGATGATCTTTAAGCCACTGTCGATTTGCTGGGAAATCCGATATTTCTCGTGGTTTTGTAGTGGTTATTTTCGATCGATACAGAAAGTTATAGACTAATCGGATCGAGGGAAAGACTGTTTTAGCGGGTTCAAAAAACAGTCCTTCAATCGGAATCTCTATCGGAGTTGGGGAATCCAGATCGAAGGTAACTTCAACCGGAGAGTTATTTATTGATGACCAGTAGATCGAAAGTGATAATTCCAGATCTTCCTGCAAAATAGCCGACAATTCCCATTGGTCTTCGATCGGATTCCAGCGAAAATGGCTGTCATCTTCATCTGAATCTAAATATTGGGCATTTAGTTCTGATAAAAATTTCAATAAGATCGATTTTAATTCAGACTGAGATCCATCAAATAAGACTTTGTAACGAGCGCGATAAGGTAAATCAGTTTTGCCATTTTCTGGTACATCTGCAAATAGATTCATGCTGCTTCCTCCTTTAACACGCGATCGAACATCTGACGAGCTTCAGCTTGAAGATTAGCACCCTGTTTCGATAGCTGGATTGCTTTTTGCTGAAGGTTTTGCACGTATAATACAATCTGGTGCTGTTTATCTAGCGATGGATATACAACTGGAAGTTCTAATAATGAACTAAGGTTAGTTGTGCGAATAACGGAACCAGTCATCTGAGATTCCACTAAGTTTCTTCCGAGATTAGAATTGAGATAATAAGCTAGATAAGCAGGATCGATGTTAGATTTTAGTCGCAGACGAGCTAAATTATTAGTAATATTAGCAGGTCGATCTTCTGTATAAACAGCCGCGATTGTTTGTTGTGATGGTGCAACTAAGCTGATGATAACATCACCAGCTTGAAGCTGTGTTTGTGGGAGTTTATTATGATCTGCTGGGGTAATATAAGCAACCTCAGAAAGATCGAGACCAATTGGAGTCAAATTTATAGGCCGAATCAGCAGAACGCCATCAGTCTCTCCAATGCTTTTCTGGATAAATCCTCGTTTGGCATTATCAACAAAATCCTGCAACTTAATTACTGGAAACTGACTTTGTGCCAAATCTGCCTCTAATCGTTGCACTGCCTGAGAGTATGGCTGAAAATGCCATACTCCTTTTTTGCGAATTTCACTAATTGGAACGAGTCGAGTTTCCATAACTACTTATCGATTTGAAAA